>JAIPBM010000026.1 GCA_021739695.1 Flavobacteriales bacterium
GGCGGTAGCACGCTAGTGTGGCGTGCATGTGTACGGGTAGGCGCTTAGCAGTTTGGCTGTGTATAGAAGGCTGACAACTGTCATTGAGCAACTAGGGACAAACCACGGCACATCGGCTAACTTTGCCGCGTGACAAAGAAAATCAGCATCATAGGCAGTGGTTTTGCAGGATTGGCTTCAGCTGCCTGCTGCGCGCAAAATGGGCATGATGTGACCATTTACGAGAAGAACCACAGCATTGGCGGTCGCGCCAGACAATATTCGGCAGATGGTTTTGTGTTTGATATGGGACCGAGCTGGTATTGGATGCCAGAAGTGTTTGAGAATTTCTATCAACGTTTCGGTCACACAGCTTCCGATTTCTACCAATTGGATAGACTAAGTCCCTCCTATCGTGTCTATTTCGGCAAGGACGATTTTGTGGATATCCCTTCTTCACTTGATGAGATCTACGAACTCGTAGAATCCATTGAAAAAGGAGCGGCAGATAAACTCAAGAAATTCCTGAAGGAAGCACAGTACAAGTACAAGGTTGGCATGGGCGAATTCGTGTTCAAACCAGGGCTTTTCGTGACTGAATTCATGGATCCCCGATTGATGATGAGTGCATTGCGATTGAACATGTTCCAATCCATCAGCAAGCACATTCGGCAGCATTTCAAGAACCCGAAACTGATTCAGATACTCGAATTCCCAGTGCTATTCCTTGGTGCCAAACCAAGCGAAACGCCTGCCATGTATTCGCTGATGAACTATGCCGATTGGAGTTTAGGAACGTGGTATCCGCAAGGTGGCATGTACAAGATCATCGAAGCGATGGAAAGCATCTGCCTCGAACAAGGTGTGAAAATTGAAACAGATGCGAACGTGAAGCAGATTCTTACCAAACACGATCGCGTACGAGGTATCCGTATTCACGACAAAGAAGTTACTTCAGACATTTTGGTGGCCAGTGCCGATTACCACCATGTGGAACAGGATTTGCTCGAAAAGCAATATCGCAACTACGATGAGAAGTATTGGGACAGCCGTCAACTGTCTCCATCGTGCATGATCTTTTATGTAGGAGTGAAAAAAGAAGTGGCCCACCTACTCCACCACACGCTCTTTTTCGATACCGATTTCGACAAGCATTTGGGCGAAATATACGACACGAAAGAATGGCCGAGCAATCCGCTGTTCTACGTTTGCGCACCTTCCAAAACAGATAAAACGGTTGCGCCAGAAGGCTGCGAAAACCTGTTCATTCTTATCCCGGTTGCGGTAGACCTGAATGATGATGAAAGCACACGCGAGCATTATTTCAATCTGGTGATGGATCGGATGGAAGATATCACGGGCGAAAGCATCAAAAAACACGTGGTTTACAAGCGCAGTTATGCACACCGCGATTATATGACTGACTACAACGGCTACAAGGGTAATGCCTTCGGATTGGCCAACACCCTACTACAAACGGCTATTTTCAAACCATCATTACGTAACAAACGCCTGAAAAATCTTTTCTTTGCAGGACAATTGACCACTCCCGGACCAGGCGTGCCACCATCGCTCATCTCAGGTCAGGTGGTAGCTGCTCAAATTGAGAAAGAGTTTGGTAAAAAGCGATAAGGAAAATTGAGCAAGAACGAACCCCAGAAAGTGCTTTTTGACCGTGTGTCTCACCGATGCAGTCGCACGGTTACGAACACCTACAGCACTTCTTTTTCGCTTGCCATTCGTTTTCTTCACAAGGATTTTGAAAAACCAATCCATGGTATTTATGGTTTCGTTCGGTTTGCAGATGAGATCGTAGACAGTTTTCATGACTTTCCGAAAGCGCACCTCTTGGAGCGATTCAAGGAAGAAACCTATCGCGCTATTGACGAGAAAATATCGCTTAATCCAATTCTGAACAGCTTTCAATTTGTAGTGAATCAGTACGGAATTGACCGCGAATTGATCGACCGTTTCCTTGCAAGTATGGAAATGGACCTACGGAAAGAAGAATATACGCAAGAGAAATACGAAGAATACATTTTGGGTTCGGCCGAAGTGGTTGGTCTCATGTGTCTCAAAGTTTTCACCGAGGGAGAAGCAGAGATGTATGAAAACCTGAAAGCCCCGGCCATGAAGTTGGGTTCAGCGTTTCAGAAGATCAATTTCCTACGCGACCTGAAGGCTGATTACAATGAACTGGGCCGTTCTTACTTTCCTGGCATCGATGTTTCCAAGTTGGATGACGCAACCAAACAGGCCATTGAAGCTGACATTCAGGCCGATTTTGATGCTGGGTACGAAGGCATTTTGAACTTACCTAAAAAGGCGCGATTTGGCGTTTACTTGGCATACATCTATTACACAGCCTTGTTCAACAAAATCTCCAAAACGCCTTCGACTCGGATATTGCACGAACGCATCAGCATATCTAAACCACGAAAGGCATCGTTGTTGTTCGGTTCCTACGTTCGACACAGTTTCAATTTAATTTAATCATGAGAACGCTCCTTATAGCGTTGCTTCTTCTTTCCATTTCTGCATTTGCGCAGGATGATCTGCTGATGGACATTCGCAAGAATATTGGCGATGTGTTCAAAACAGACACGGTTTGCACGCATTTCTATGGTTTGTTCGAAAAGGCCGATGTGAGCAAGAGCAACCTCTTACTGGGATACAAAGGCGCTGTAGAGCTTGGAATGGCTCGCCACGATCCGAATGTTTTTAAAAAAATGGGCTTTTTCGGGGACGGAAAAGACAACTTGGAGAAATCCATTGCCAACGACCCTCAAAACATTGAACTGCGCTTTCTCCGACTGACCATTCAAACATACATGCCCGCCTTTTTAGGCTATGGTGGCGATAAGGAAAACGACAAAACCTTTGTGCTCGCTAACCTAGATAAAGCACCGAGCGAAGAATTTAAAAAACGCGTCCGCGGATTTATTAAACATGCGGAAGAAGAAGGGAAACTTTGACTTTTTGAATTAGAGCAATATGCGAATTAGCGTAATGGCAGAAATTGGCTTGCGCGATAATTTGAATTCGTTCATTCGCATATTGCACTCACTAGCATATTAGCTCATCAAATAGAAGATGCAAATAATCATCAATATACTATGGGTCGTGGCTGCCTTTTGGGCAATGGAGTTTGTGGCGTGGTTTGCACATAAATACGTGATGCACACCTTTGCTTGGGAACTGCATGTAGACCATCATCAACCAACGGGCAAGTTCTTTCAGAAAAACGATTGGTTTGCACTCATCTTCGCCATTCCAAGTTGGCTGAATATGATGTTTGGTGTGATGAATGGCTTTGATTTTCGCTTTTATATCGGACTGGGAATTCTGTTCTACGGCATTGCGTATGTCACCGTTCACGAAGTGATCATTCACAACCGTTGGGGCAATCGCGACAAGATCAAACATTGGTACTTTCAAGGATTGGCACGCGCACATTTCGCTCATCATAAGCACAAGGAAAAAGAAGATGGCGAATGTTTCGGAATGCTGATCGTTCCTTTGAATTTTTTTAAGCGACCAGTGAATAGCGACCAGTGACCAGATCGATCAGCTTGTTTCGTGCTTCGGATTTAGAATTTCGAATTCTTCATTGTTCATTTCCAATTTATAATTGAACGAAGTGAAGTACACGTATCTGCTCGTAAATCTTTGTTCAGTTGCCGTTCCACTGGCATTCTCGTTCGAAAGCAAATTGCAGTTTTACAAAAAGTGGAAAGCGCTCTTCCCTGCTCTACTTCTTCCTGCCATTTTCTTTTTGGTTTGGGATAGCATTTTTACCGCTCAAGGCGTTTGGGGATTTAACCAACAATACCTCACAGGCATTAAACTTTACAATCTGCCTTTGGAAGAAGTGCTGTTCTTCTTTTGCATACCGTACTGCTGCGTGTTCACCTACGAGGTTCTGAACCATTTTATAAAGCGCGATGTGCTTGGGAAATATGCCAGACACGGAGCAACCATTCTTGCTTACATGTTGGTTGCTTTGGCATTCAAGTACAGCGATAAAGCCTACACTTTTTGGACATCGGTGTTCACCCTTGTTTTTCTGTTGGCCCATCTTGTACTGTTGAAGAAACCTTATTGGAGCAGACTGGTCTTTGCCTATCTCGTTATTCTCATTCCTTTTTTCATCGTCAATGGAATTCTCACAGGAACAGGATTGGAAAATCCGGTCGTGTGGTATAATGATGATGAAAATCTTGGCATCCGATTGCTGACAATTCCTGTTGAAGATTCCATGTATGGCTTTTTGCTGATTGCTTCGAATATTTCACTTTTTGAATATTTCAAAAGATGAAAATCGGTCTTCAAACGTGGGGCACCGATGGCGATTTCTTTCCATTCTTAGCATTGGCCGTTGCTTTGAAAGCTGCTGGTCATCAGGTCATCATCGCGTATACAAGTATTGATGGAAAGGATTACTCTAATCATCCGCAAACTGAAGGAATTGAACTCATTAAAGCAGATGGCGGTTTACCAAGACCTCAGAATACAAACCCATACGCCATAGCCGCAAAACCTGGTTCTTTCAGAGAATACACCAAACTGCTGAAGCTTTTTTTCGATCCATTCTCAGAAGCGATGTACACAGCATCTGAAAAGCTGTGCATGCAAAGTGATATGGTCATTGGTCATGCTGTTTGCCACACGCTTCTCACTGCCAGTCAAAAGCATAACGTTCCACGTATTTCATTGGTTCTTACACCGTTGATTGTGAAGTCAAAGTACGTCTCACCCGTTGGGATAAACTTAGGACCAACCATCAACTCCATATTGTGGGCAATTGGTGGATTTGTGGCCACTCAAACTTGGTTTAAAACAGCCAATAAGATTCGTGAACGTGAAGGCTTGCCGCGAATCAAAAGCCTCCAAAAAGAGCTCTTCACTTCCGACCTGCTGACGATTGTTGCAGCAAGTCAATTCATCACTTCTCGCCCAAAAGACTGGACGGAAAACATCCAAATGACCGGATTCCTGAACCTACCAAATTCGGGTTCTGAATGGAGAATACCGGAAGACCTGAAAGACTTTCTAGAAGCAGGTGAACCACCCGTATTCATGACCTTCGGTTCTTGCATGGCATTTGATCTGGAAGCCTCCACTAAGCTGCTGATAGAAGCAGCAAAACTTAGCGGCAAACGAACCATCATTCAATCCGATTGGGAACGATTCCCGAAACCAACGAACCCGGAAATTTACTGCATCGGCAGCGTTCCACATTCAGAGATTTTTCCGTTGTGCTCCGTGATTGTTGATCACGGAGGCGCAGGAACCACGCAGACTTCGCTCTTATCGGGCAAACCTTCAGTGGTAGTGGCGCATGGGTTTGATCAATCTTACTGGGGTGATCAACTTGAAAAAGCAGAAGTTGCCGACAAGACACTTTTGAGGCGAAATACAACACCGAAAAATCTATCGAAAGCAGTGCTCAAAATCCTGAGTTCAAACAGTTTCGAACTTCGTGCTGCGAATTTGGGAAACAAAATGAAGAACGAAAATGGTACTCAATCAATAGTAAAATGGATATCAGAACAATCTTAGCGGCTGCTTCCTTTCTTCTCCTTTCAACGCTGATAGGATGTGAACAAAAGGAGTGCAAAAGACAAAAACCACTTAACCCAAATGGGGATAGTGAGTTGGCACTTCTGATGCGCGATATGTTCGAAGAATCGGACAGTTTGAAACAACTGGTTATTGAAGGCCGTCAGCTATCAGGACTCAAGAAATATAAGGACATACACTCTGCCGTCCCAACAGACGCCACTGTCCGTGGTCCCGTATTCGATGCCTTTGCAAAAAACTACATCGAATCCATCAAAGCCTTGGAAGCCGCTGATTCAGTTTCTGTATTCCGCTTTAATAAAATGGTTGATCAGTGCATGAACTGCCACACCGAATTCTGCCCCGGGCCTAAGAAGAGGATCAAGCAATTGTATATTCAGTAATTGGCAATTAGGAATTAGGAATGAGGAGTTAGGAATTCGGGGCAGGGCACAAGAAACGAAGTGCAGCGTAGCAAAATCTCATACCCAAGGAGATGCGTCCTTCGTCAGCATGACAGACCAGATGGACAAGTTGCAGGAAAGCGGACTGTCATTAACCTCATTACTAATAACCCCGATAACCAGTAACAATGTCAGAAGCAGGTTCAATTGTTCGGTTATATGAATAGAATATAAATATTCCGTTACTTTTAACGCATTCACCTCCATATCAACCGAACATGTTCAGAAGACCGAATGCCTTCATCATTATGTTACTTATTGTCGTGCTTCCAAGCATGATCGGTTGCGAGAAAGACGAAGAACCACCTGTCGGTCCAACATCCGACTTCATTGTGTTTGCCAATCAAAGTGGCCAACCGAACGCTACGGCCAATGTGCTTCAGGCTCAGTACACCGATCCCAATACGGGCGATGTGGTCGATTTTTATGGCAACTACAATTCAAGTGGCATTCCGGATCAGGTGCACACGATACGTGTACAGAGAAGCGGTAGCGATACAGTGGTAAATCTGATCATCAACCCTAGCGACAACAGTTTTGACAAGGCCATACTGGAAGTGAACGGAACTCGATTACCGACCATGTTGACCTTTGATTATCCGGCTGGTGACACCAGCATGATCATGAGTTTTTACAACATGAACTGGAGTAATGGCAGTAGCGAACTCATCTATTCTGGGGAGTTCTCTATGACCAACGGTGGTCTGAGCGAGGACCCCATTTATCAGGCACGATTGGCCGAAATTGAGGATGGCGGTTTTGTGGGTCTGCTTGCCGGAGTAGCTACCGGTGTAGCTGTGGCCGAAGTAGCTGTAGCGGTTGGCGCCATTGGCGGCAGCAGCCTTGTAGGAACTGGTCTGGGAGTTGTGGCTGCTGGCGTGGCCGCTGCCGGTTCAACAGTGGTATTCGGAATGGCCATAGTTGGCGCAGCACTTTGGGCCATGAACAATGCTAACGCATCTGACCAACTACCGCAGGAAGTACCCTATCCTACAGGCACGCCTGTACCCAATCCCAATCCTGACCCTGAGCCGGAACTTACCCCCCTGGAAAACCCTTGTCTTACCAATGGTGTGACGCTGATCGTAGGCGTGGATCCCGGCAACGAACTGGTTGGCATTGCCTCTGGCGGCACGGGAGGCCCCTATGTCTTTACATGGTCAACGGGAAGCAGCTATACAGAAGCCACCTTCTCCACCATCATTGTTTCCGAGCCTGGCACCTACAACGTGGGTGTAGTAGATGAGAACGGATGTGCAGCGGTCGGATCCGTGACCGTAGAAGCCGATTGTAGCGGTAGCGACCTTGCTGTTTCCATTTCGGAGTCGGGCACTACACTTACCGCCAACCCCACTGGCGGTAACGCACCTTACAGCTATCTGTGGAGTACGGGTGCAACCGGCACCTCCATTACTGCTGTTCCGAACCAAAGTTACAGCGTAACAGTGACCGATGCAGATGGCTGCGATGCATCTGTAAGCTCATCGTTAGGTTGTAATGGAAGCGACCTTGCTGTTACAGTTTCTGAATCGGGCACTACACTTACGGCCAACCCCACTGGCGGTAGCGCGCCATACAGTTATCTGTGGAGCACGGGTGCAACCGGCAACTCCATTACCGCTGTTCCCAATCAAAGCTACAGCGTAACCGTTACCGATGCCGATGGTTGCGATGCATCGGCCAGTGCTTCTATCGGGTGCAACAATTTCAATGTCAACATCCTCTCCAATTTGCATACTTTGTCTGCTTGGATGAATGGAGGCACTCAGCCTTATACCTACCTCTGGAATACAAGTGAGACATCTTCGTCTATATCGTTTTCAACGGGTGCCTCATACAGCGTTACCGTTACAGATGCCAATGGTTGCACCGCCTATGACAGCATCGTAGCAGGAACTTATTTCCCTGCCGAATTGACCTTGTCAACCAACTATCAGACCGATATAACGGTAGTTCCGAGCGGTTCTGAGCAATACACCTATACGTGGTCGGTGCAGTGCACGGTCGGTGCGAACACTGATATCTTTTATGTCTATGGCCCAACGGTTCAGTTCTTTGACTGCTTCAATTATTTATTCTACACGGATTATTGGCTCTGCGCAACACATCCTAACGGTCAAAGTGCCATTTACGTCATAAGCTCCAATAGCTTTGTAGTTGGCGAATGGCCCACAGAAATGTATGCCGGTCTAATTGATGGACCTTACGAGAGTTGCTCGGAAGGATTTGCGGAATATCAATAGGGATATCAATCCCTTCTCACTATGGGAATAAAAAAGCCCCGAACATTACTGTTCGAGGCTTTTGAAATTGTGCCATTTGGATTTATAATCCCTTGGCTGAAAGTAACCCGTAAGCCTTTGAATTTCCAACGGTAGTGGCATAAATAGAAGGACTTTGCTTCTTCTTGAAACTAGCGCATTGTACGATCAAGCTTCCTATTGCATCCTTTGGACCATACTGCTTAATGGTGAAATCTGGATTGAACTTCCACTCCATCTTCTCAGCAATCTTCTCAACCAAATCAAGGTCATCTTGTTCTACAGCCCAATAAATAGGTGTCTTATTGCTGATCTCGGTCAGACAATTAAGAAAAAACGCCACCGATTTAAGCACAGCAATTCCGCTTGAACCAATCTTCACACTCGCTCCAGCATCCAAAAGAAGCTTGGCTACATCCGTGTGTCCCGACATGATTGCGATGATAAGTGGCGTATAACCATCGCCACCAAATGTTACGTTACCACCATAATTTGAGTCCATGGTCACACCCAAAGCAATCGTCTCTACAGAAACATCAATGTTTGGTTTCTTATCCAAGATCATCTGCATCAACTCAACATCTGCAAACTCAGCTGCGGCACAAATCGGGTAAGACTTCACTTTGCGTTTGCCCATTTCTGCTACCGACTCAGAAACCACGTCTGCTCCTTTTCTTACCATTTCTTTGGACAGATCTAATTTATGGAGTCTCATTGCAACCATCAGTGCGCTCACTCCATCCGTTCGTTTAGCATTCACATCTGCTCCAGCCCCCAACAATAGATCAAGCATTTTTGCAGGAGTACCGTTCAAGTCATCCGTCAGGTTACCGTAGAACGCTGGAACTTTCATTCCCATAGTTTCCATCACGGGAGCACCTTTCGTAAACCCATCTTTCCGCATGTCTTTATCCATACTAAAAACCGCCAGCGTATGAATCAATCCACCATCCACTTCTGTGTTGTTGATGTCAGCACCAGCCTTTAACAGCATTTCTAAGCAAGGCACGCAATTGGTTTGCTGCAACGTTTGTTGCAAAGCCGTAACCCGTGATGGAGGAACCGTATTTGCCGCAGCTTCCCAAGCATCGATCATGGCTTTATTCGCCTTCTTACCTTTTTCCCGCTCTTTGGCAGCCAAGGTTCTCAGATGAAGACCTGGGTCGATTGTTCCAACCGCATTTGGGTCAGCTCCGCCTTCCAAAAGAATCTTCATTACTTCGGTTGAATAGCAATTGGCTGCGCTGATAATGGCCGGATACGAACCTCCATTTGGGTCGCAACCTTTTGCTAACAGTAACTTCGTCACTTCTGGACAGAAGAACGCAGCGGCCAGTGCGTTTTGGTTGCTTGCAGGATTGATGGAGTTTACATCCACACCTGCGTCAAGTGCTCTCTGAACTCCTGCCACATCGCATTGCATAGAAGCGGTGAACAGGTCTTCCAGATCTCCTGCAAAAACTGAGTGTGATGAAATGAAAATTGAGAAAAGATAAACGGACAATTTTTTCATAACTATTTGTTTTGGTTGATTCAATAAAAGTAGAATCAATTGAAAAACAGCTACTACGCGAATTGTCGTAAATCAAGCTGACGTGAAACAACACACCACCATAAGTCTCAACTCGTTACCGTTCGCTAATCATTATTCACTAAATAATTGGCTGATCCAAGAACAACATCGGGTGTCCGTTCACTTCTGAACGCTTCTTAAACTGTTGCAACTTCTTCTCATCGTTACAGATAATGAAGTAAGCATACTGATCATCAAGTAGGCTTTTATTAATGTCGTAATATTCATCTCCTTCTGAAGTTGAAATCACGGTAACACCTACTCCAGCCTCTTTCCAGTATTTGTAGCAAAGGCCCTTCAGAACCTTCTTATAATCCTCAGGTTTTCCAATTCCCATGGAAGGTTTGAAGAAATTCTTCATGATGCCCGACTTCTGAGCAAGGATGAACACACCCTTTGGATTTACAATCTGGAAGGTGAGAAACTCGCCCCAATTCATGGCACTACTGGCCGCAATGATGTTTCCACTTGAATCCAAATGCGCATATACACCGCTGGTAGGTGAATACGCTTTCATGCTCAACATCAGCTTTTGAAAATCTTCGAATCTAAGATGATTGTAGAACAGAAAGTTCTTCATCTTCTGATGCATCTGAACATAATACTTGCGCATTAGTGGCTCATTCTTGGTTATATCCACCAACTTTTCGTACTCCTTCTTATTACCGTAAAGTCGGTTGATCTTGGAATACATTGTAAAAGGCAAACGCTCGTAATACTCGCCATGCAATGCGCTATTTCGATGCAACGCTTCTTTGATGCTTTGGTTTTCCTTGCCCATGCATGCAAAACAGAAGTTCACACCATTCTGATAAACCAAGTGATGAAGAATGGAGAACATCAATGAGAAGATCTTCTTTCTACGATAGATTTTTACGCCATTTTCCGCGTGTTCTGTAACGCGTAGCATGTTGTAATAATAGCCGTGTTCAATCTTTGTCTCATCTTCGTAAGGAGCAAAATCGAACTCATTGGCGTGGATATAGCCTACAATTCGGTAATCCTTATTCTCTTCTTGTTTTCCGTAAACGTGAATAGATAGCACGATGATCGCATCGTAATTCACCGACTGTATGGACTCAGGAATATTGTAGAACAAGCTCTGAAAGCTCATCTTTCCTCCACCCTTCTCATCCTGATGGTTCTCTGCAACAGCAATTACCTCGCGGCATTGCTCCAAGAAATTCTCTTTACTGGTATTCAGATTGAAATGATGCAGGATCGGAGCAATTTGATCCATGTAGGCAATCGGAAAGGAAAGCAGAAGAAGATCGTCTTCGAAGGTATCTTCCGATGCAACCAACGATTCCTTCACATCGAACTTGAATAGACCATCTTCCGAACGGCCATTCTTGATGTGGAAATAAGGTCTGCGCTTATCAAAAACTTCTCTAAGTTCTTCGAGCGTTGGAATATCGGTGGCCGTTGTAGTCATGCCACGAAGAAAACAATTCGAATCGAATCCGAACTTGATCGTGATCAACTGAAAGTGAGATTTGTCATTTGCAATGCACGCATTGCTTTATTTCTAAATTTGCAGCAAACATTCAATCCATGGCACTCGAAGGCGGTACTTTTCTTATTGAAAAAGGCAATCCAAACGATATTTTCATCCGAGAGGAATTCACCGAAGAACAGGTGATGATCGGAGAAATGGTAAAGGACTTCTGTATTCAGGAGATTCAAAATAAGATCAAAGAACGAGGTCGCGAATTTGAAGCAGATAAAGACCGTGCAGAAATTGTTGGTCAATTGGAGAAAGCGGCTGAGTTGGGTCTTTGCGGTGTGGCCATTTCTGAAGAACATGGCGGCATGGCCTTGGATTTCAACACAGGTTTGATCTTTTCGGAGGCCATTGCCATGGGACTTTCGTTTGCAACCACAATTGGTGCACAGACTTCCATCGGTTCACTTCCTATCGTTTATTACGGAACAAAAGCACAGCAGGACAAATACCTGCCAGGCGTTGCTTCGGCCAAATTGAAAGCAAGCTATTGCCTTACCGAACCAACAGCTGGTTCAGATGCCAATTCGGGCAAGACCAAAGCAATTTTGAATGCTGAGGGCACACACTATATCATGAACGGCCAAAAAATGTGGATCACCAACGGTGGTTTTGCCGACATTTTCATTGTGTTCGCCAAAATTGACGCTGATCAGAAGCTTTCTGCATTTATAGTTGAGAAGGATTTCGGAGGAATTACAATCGGTGCCGAAGAGAAGAAATTGGGTATCAAAGGTTCGTCTACGGTTCAGGTTTTCTTCGAGAATACACCAATTCCAGTTGAGAATCTGTTGGGAGAGCGCGAAGGCGGATTTGCTATGGCTTTGAACATCTTGAACACAGGAAGGATCAAACTAGCTGCTGGAACAAATGGCGGAAGCAAATTCGCATTAGATCAAGCGTTGAGCTATGCGATTGAACGTAAACAGTTCGAAACTGCAATTGTGGAATTCGGTGCCATGCAACACAAACTGGGCGAAATGGCTTCACGCATTTTCTGTGTGGATGCTGGTGTTTTCCGCATCGGTCGCAACATCGACCTGAAAAGAAAAGAACTTCAGGCTGCAGGAATGCCTGTTCAAGAATCGAAACTCGAATCTATTCGAGAATACGCTATCGAGTGTGCCATTCTAAAGGTGAAAGGTTCTGAGAATGCCGATTTCGTGATTGATGAAGCACTTCAGATCTATGGCGGAATGGGTTATTCTGCCGAAGCTGGAATTGAAATGGGCTATCGCGATGCGCGAATCACGCGTATCTATGAAGGAACCAACGAGATCAACCGTATGCTTTCGGTAGCAGAGTTGACCAAACGTGCGTTGAAAACCAAAGAGATTGACCTGATCGGAGCTGGAAAACAAGTTCAAAGTAGAGTTATCTCTTCTGTTTTCTCTGGCACAAAATCGGGTGCAGACGAAGAAGCCCGTATAGTACAGGCAATAAAGGATGTGTTCCTTTTCATCTCTTCTACCGCTGGCAAAAAGCTAGGTAAGAAGATGGTTGATGAACAAGAAATTGTGATGAATCTGGCTGATATCTTGGCCGATGCGTTCATTTGCGATTCAGCCGTATTGAAGCTTCGTAAACTAGAATCGATGGGTGGCGATAAGGAAAAACTAGCTGCTCAACGTGCTGCCGTTCAGGTTTACTTGTACGAATCGTTAGAACGCGTTCGTAAGGCTGCCAAAGATGCCATCACCAGTTTTGCAACAGGTTCGGAGAAAACGAAAAACAACTTCATTGTCCGTAAACTGCTTAAGAGCTACGATGTGAATCCGAAGGACCTTCGCAGAACGATTGTGAAGTATATGATTGCGGAGAAGAAGTACTCGATTTAGCGATTACCTTCTTCCTCCTCGCCACTTATTGTTCTTAGGCTTGGCACTTCCAGCACCATTTGGCTTTGGTTTGCTGCTTGGCTGGTTCTGATTTCGTGGGGGGCGCTGCCCTTTCTGAATCTTCTCTGGAGCCGTTTCTGGGTCTAAAGGTTCGTAACCGGGAATGATGTTCCTTGACAGCTTTTCGCCCAAGAGTTTCTCTATGGCTGTCACATAATCAACTTCATCGCCACCAACCAGCGAAATCGCTTCGCCACTGGCTCCTGCCCTGCCCGTTCTTCCAATACGGTGAACATAATCTTCTGGAATGTTAGGTAATTCGTAGTTGATCACGTGCGGAAGCAATGGAATATCCAAACCTCGCGCAGCAATATCGGTAGCTACCAACACACGGATTTTCCCTGTTTTAAAACCTGCCAAAGCAGCAGTACGGGCATTCTGAGTCTTATTGCCATGGATGGCAGCCGAGCTGATGTTGGCCTTATCCAGCTTCTCACTCAATCGGTTGGCTCCGTGTTTGGTTCGGGTAAAAATGAGGACCTGTTGCCAATTGCCTTCTGAAATGAGCTTGATGGTAAGTGACGTCTTCCGTTCCTTATCAACACGAATGGTACGTTGCGTGATCTTCTCTACCGTAGTATTGGCAGGCGTTGCCGAAACCGTTACTGGATGATGAAGGAAACTTTCGGCCAGTTTGCGGATGTCTTTGCTAAAGGTAGCTGAGAATAAAAGGTTCTGCCGTCTTTCTGGCAGCAGTGCCAATATCCGTTTGATGTCGCGAAGAAAACCCATATCGAGCATTCGATCGGCCTCATCCAACACCAAAATCTCCACATTTTTTAGCGAAAGCAATCGCTGATCGACAAGATCTAACAGACGGCCTGGCGTGGCTACCAGCACATCAACTCCAGCGCGCAAGGCTTTCACTTGTGGCACTTGGCTTACGCCACCGAAAATGACTGCAGCGCGCATATCTACGGCCTTGCCAAAATCGTTCACATCTTCCAATACCTGTGCCGCCAATTCGCGGGTCGGGGTCAATATCAGCGCCCGAACAGGGCGATTGTGTTTCTGATTTTCTTCAGAAAGTAACTGAAGGATCGGTAAGGCAAATCCTGCGGTTTTTCCTGTTCCTGTTTGGGCAGATGCCAAAACGTCTTTCCCTTCCAATACTACTGGAATGCACTTTTCTTGAATAGGTGATGGTGTTGTGTATCCCTTTTTCTCAATTGCGTTGAGAAGGGCTTGGGATAGCCCGAGGTCTTTAAATGACATATGTATAATTGATAGTTGCGAAACAGCCATCAATTGTTCAATGCCATTTCTGTTTGTTGCCGCAAAGGTACTCCTATAAATGAGAGTTGGTGCAGACGAAAAAAGGCCGCCCATAAGGTGGCCTTTCTCAATAAACCCATCAAACCCAAGAGGACATCACTCCTTTCGGGTTTTATGGTATACCTCAGTCTTTTACAAATCGAGTTTGGGAAACGCCTGCTTCTGTTCTCGTAACAAGCAGATACATTCCGGTGGCCAGCTGAGAAACATCGATTGCCTTCGTATTCTGCGCGTAGCGGCTTATTAGTTTTCCATCCATGGCATACACTGCAAGGTTCTCAATCGTCTCGTTAGTAAGGATGTTCAATACATCGGTAGCTGGAATTGGGAAGATGCGGAGATTGGCTGTGTTCGCTTCATTGATACCTGTTACCATCATATTCACACAGATTGAGGTCTCGGTACAGCCATTGACGGTTACTTCCACCGCGTAGTTTCCACTTGCAGATGGCGTAAAATCCTGATCAGTTTCGTTCGCAATGGGGGCGTTGCTGTTATCGCAATCAATCCACTGATACGTTGCACCAGTTTGGTCTGCTGAAAGCGTTGCTCCATTTTGAGTAGTTGCCACATCAATATCAGAGATCACAATATCCTGCATTTGCGTGACGGTGTTTCCATTACCATCATCGTAGGTCCAAGTAATGGTTGTGCTTGCGGTAATAGGCAGGTTCAAGGTGGCCGTGCCAGTGAGGGCACCAGCACAGTTGTCGTTGGCTGTTGGGTCTACCACACTTGCTACTTCGCAATATTCAGTGATTGTAGGCAATGAAACCACGGTCGGAACTGGATCTGTGTTGTCGTTGATCACCGCTTCCTGTGTTTGAGTCGCGGTGTTTCCGTTGCCATCATCATAGGTCCAAGTAATGGTTGCACTAGCGCTTAATGGCAGACTTGCGTTGTGCGTTCCGGTGACTGCTCCAGCACAGTTATCTGTAGCTGTTGGAGCAATCAATGAAGTCACCTCGCACTGAGCCGTTACATCAGCCAAAGAACCTGCGTCTGCCACTGGGGCAGTATTGTCGTTCACAACCACGTCTTGTGTTTGCGTAATGCTATTGCCGTTGCCATCGTCATACGTCCAAGTGATGGTCGTGTTTGAACTGATAGGCAAACTGGCGTTGTGCGTTCCTGTAATGGTACCAGCACAGTTGTCCGTAGCTGTTGGAGCAGTCAATGAAGTGACCTCGCACTGAGCGGTGAGTGTGCTCAATGATTGGGAATCAGGAACCGGATCAATGGCATCGCCAACCGTTACAGTAACGGTCTGCGTCATTTCAAAGGCACATGCCGGATCAGATGGGTTGTTGCAGGCGAAAGACCCAGCAACCCAATCGGTTGTGGCATCCATGTTGACCAAAGTGCCATGGTTTCCTCCAACGATGTCGTTTGCAACCAGACCTGAACCATCATTGAATGGATAGACCGCAACGAGACCTGAACCTGTTCCATTCGAGCATTCGTTCATTAAGCCTTGAATCTCACCAATGCTGCGTGCATCATCCCACAAACGAATCTCATCAAATGCACCTAAATGTGTGGCAAATCCCCAATTGTTATTGATGTTGCTTCGCATGAAACCGAAATCGAACTGTGAGCCAGTGGTCTTGTGTAACGGAGAACCCGCAGTTGTTGCCAAAGCGGTCTTCTCTACACCATCGTAATAAACTTTTGTAGTGCTTCCATCATAGCTTACTGCCAAATGAAACCATGTGTTGAGTGGTGGCACAGGATATTCTTTTGCAGCCAAGGTATAGCCGGGGCTATTTCGGTTATAGACCACAATCAATCTGTTTCCTCCAGCTTGTACGTAAACCTCAATGTCGCTCGTGCTGGCGGTTCCTGCTGAAAAAATGGCTCTTGAGCCTCCTGAGTTGGCTTTCAGCGTGGCTTCAAATGTGAATCCTTGCTCGTAATTAAGAAATGAGGTTACTGGCACGTTGATGTAATCGTTGCTTCCATCCAGATCAACTGCCGATGAAGTAGTTGAACCAATGGTTTCTGCAACCACATTGAATGTTGTGGTTGATGATAGGGTACCTGTATTGAAGTTGAGTGCGTTGCCTGTTCCTGTAATCGGTCCGGCAACCACAGAATTGTCTGCATCGTTCCTTAACGAGTAATTGATATTGAGCATGGAGCCGCCAGTAGAAACCGTTGCAGCACCATTTGAACACAGGTTGCTCTGTGATACAGAAACCGTTTCGTCTGTAATTGCACCAAGCACGGTAACCTCTACTATGGTGTTAGATGTATTTCCAGAAACGTCAGTAGCTGTTAGCGTTACCTGATTTACACCAATGTCTGAACAGGAGAACGTACTTTGACTTAAGCTGAATGTGGGTGTACCACAATCGGAAGTAGAACCATTGTCCACATCGGCTGGATCAACGGTAGCTTCTCCAGTTGTACTAAGCTGAACGTTGATGTTCTGCCCAATAGCAGTAACAGCGTTACTCTCGCATCCACTTACGTAGGTAAGATCCTCAAAATAAACCTCCCAGGCCGAGTTGGTTGCTATTCGCATAGCGATGTATTGATATGAACCTGTATATCCCGATAGATCGAAGGTGAAAGGCGTTAATGTCTGCGAATTGGCAGAATAACTGGCAAGCGTTATAAACGAACTGGGATTTGCAGGATCATCTACAACCCCTACTTCAATGGTTGCAGCAGGCCCCCAAGGGTAGATGTAGCGCGAAGTAAAACTGAGTACCCCTCGCGCATTGACCGTCTTTGGTAAAATGGCCATTGCCTCGGGCTGGTTCACGGTGCGCAAGCGTAATTGATTACCCACCACGTTGCAATTGTTCTGTCGGTTCCAGCAGGCCGGAAGGTCGCTGCCAGTGTAACCATCAAAGTTTTCGGATATGCTCTGAACCGCTACGGTACATTGTGCTTTGGCTTCGAATTGAGCTACCAAAAAGGTAAGAACGAGAATAGATAGGATTTTTTCCATGTATAGGTAGAATTTGTGATGAGCCACAAACGTATCCTACACAAAAGCTTGGTGGAATTATCGTTTAGGAATGGACAATCGGGTTCATTAACAGAGGATAGACGATAAATGTGAGACACCAGATTTCAGACTACCCTTGCAGTGATCTATTTAACGGCACTTTCAAACTCCTCCTTCCGATACTTGGAAAGTTTGGCTACGAGACCGCCTTTAAGAAGGATGTCGCCTGAGCTACGCTGATACTTCTCCATCATGTCCAAGTTCACCATCCACGATTTGTGGCTTCGGAAGAAGTTGGGATTGTCGGCCAAGAGGGTTTCGAAGTGCTTCAGATTCTTGCTTACCAGATGCTGACTACCGTCAACCGTATGAATATGACTGTACGATTCGTTAGCTTCAATCGCCACAATATCCTTCACTTCCAAAATGGTCTGATAGCCTTTGATGGAAACGGAGATGCGACTGACCGTTTTGCTTTGAAGTGCTTCGGTAAGCAGTTCCTGGTCAAAACTGCTGCCCTGCCCTATCCGTTTTTCAACCCGTTGCACCGCTTCCTTCAAGCGGTCAATGTCGATGGGTTTGAGCAGGTAGTCAACCGCAGATACTTCGAAGGCGCGGATAGCGTACTTGTCGGAAGCCGTAATGAAGACCATCTCAAAATCGACCTTCTCGAAGAAGTTCACGATCTCGAAGCCTGAGTAATTGGGCATCTCAATATCGAGGAATACAAGCTGCGGCTTGAGCGCATTCATGCTGTGCACCGCTGATTCTACATTCGAATAGCTGCCCAACACGTTGATGCTCGGGCAGAATCGCGAAAGCAGATTGGCCAGGATGCTGCGTGCGCTTTCTTCGTCATCGACTATAATGGCTGTGATCTGCTGGCTCATTGAGGCGAATGTAAACAGATATGCTGCTGCTTGCCTCTCCATTTCATCAACGAACCGATTTGTTTAGCAATGGCCATGTGGTCTTTCTCCATGCATCATGAAGCAGTTCTGAACACAGGACGTTGACTGACAAGATCAATCCACGTTTCTGCTACTATTGAAAGCATGTTCTATATTCGAACCTAAATATAGACCTTGATTCATACTTCAAGTAACAAGCTTTACTCACTCTTGGAGAGGTCATTCTTGGTTGAATGGTTGTTTTCCTTCGCACTCGTGCTTTTGGCACGATTACCCTATTTGCTCAGCAATCATGTATACTTTGATGGTGATGAGGCAGTTTTGGGCATCATGGCCCGTGATCTTATCAACGGAAATGGCATCCCAATATATTTCTATGGGCAACAATATGGTTTTTCACTTTTTGAGGTGTTCTCAGCAGCCATATTCATTCCTTTCCTAGGAAGTGGCCTTGCAAGCCTTAAGCTTGGTGGAATGCTGTTGTTCTCTCTGGGTATCCAGCGCTTGCTTCGTGTTCTGCGTAAGAAGCAGCTTCCGCTTATTTCCTTCCTTCTTTTGTCTTTGATCCTCGTAACGTTTCCAACGTGGCAAGTATGGGGAACAAAACTTAGGGGAGGTTATATAACAGCATTTGTTGGATTGACCTTGGTTGTAGAGCAACTTATATTATCCGACCAATGGAACCGTAAGAATTGGATGGCGGTTTCTATTATTTCTGCGGTGATTTTTGTGTCACAGCCCATTTTTCTACTTGTGCTCATTCCTTTGCTCATCCAACGAGCATTTAAAATGAACCGCAAGGATTTCATTCTAACACTGGCTACCGGACTTATCGTGTTGGTCTTACTTCGATTGCCCGCATACCAAAACACTATCAGTTGGAAACCTCCAGGTCTCGGAAGCCTTAACCTTGATACGATTTCCAGTTATTTCTTTAAGGGATTCTGGTCTCACTTCACTGGATATTTCTCCTATTCTGACATTTACGAGATACCTGTTTTGGTAAAAACCGGGGCCATGATATTTTTCGGCTTCATGTGTATGATTCTTGGTTATTCCATCTTCAAAGGCCCAACTTCATATCGTAAATCGCTGTTGCTTCTCCTTATAGGCGCATCATTATCTGCCATTTCAGCTGTCATCTTTGGTATTGCTGGCGGAAGGTATTTTATCCCATTCTATACAGGATGGATGATCATTCTTGTGGTGATTGCAGTTCAACATGGCTCTTTGATGAGAATCCGTACGCAGGTAGTAATCCTAGCGCTACTTCTCATTTCTCTTGTTCCGACAACTACAGGTTATGATAGATATGTGAGTTTTTGGCTGGCACCTGAAGTTAACGATATGGCGGCCATCACAGAATTGAAAACTACCTTAGAAGACCGTGGAATTAAGAATGCCTTTGTTTCAGAATGGCAGGTTTTCTGGCAATTGAACTATTTGGGAAACGAGGACATGAACTTCCGTCACTTCCTAATGGAAGATCGGGTTCAGCGCTTTGTAGATGGTGTGAATTCCTGTTATTTAGATGAGGACTGCCCTATTGCCTTGACTGGAAGTCTTTGGCCCTTGTACGACATGCAAAATGTGGCTGGATGGGATACTAGGATAGAGCGAGTAAATGACCGTTTTTATCTAATGGAGAATCCGGAGGACATCTTCCTTGAAGTTGGCAAATTTGAACTCCCTGAAAGTGTTCCTGATCAGTTGAGCGGGCTGAATAAGTAACGCATGTCATTTATCGCTTCGCTTGTGTTTTACACTATTCCTAAGACGAGACACGAATCGGTAGACCAGTTTCTCTGAACGTTCCTTTCAGAATGCCTCTGTTGTTCTGTAGGCAATCAAAACTTCCGCTTAATAGGTATTCGAAGTACGACTCGCGTTCCCATCGCTTCACCGTTTTCCATCAGGTCTTGGTAGGTAAAACCTAGCGCACCCTTGTGGTAGCGACCGAGAATCTCAAATCGGGTGCGGATGGCATTGACAGAGAACGATTCGTGCTCTGAGCGCTGACGTTCTTTGATGGCCTTTGCCTTGGCACGACCCACACCATTGTCGGTGATGGTACAAACGAGCACATCGCTCAGTTCAAAGTCTAAGTTTATACGCTTAGCACCATTTCGATGTAGAAGACCATGGAGCAGCGCGTTCTCAATAAAGGGCTGAATGAGCATTGGCGGCATCATCACATCTTCAATGCCATTAGTATTGATGGTGAATTGAAAATCCTCTTTGAAACGCAGTTGTTCTAAGGTCAGATAGAGCTCAATGAGTTTGATCTCTTCACTGAAATCAATGAATTCCTTGTCGGAGTAATTGAGTGTGCGCCTAACGAGATTCGCGAACTTGGTGATGTAGGTGTAGGAGTTATCTACATCGCCTTTCAGCACCAGACTTTGAATGGAATTAAGCGAATTGAAGATGAAATGCGGGTTCATTTGCGATTGAATGGCAGTGAGCTTGCTCGCGTTCAGTTCGTTCTGTTGTTCGGCCAATAGCTGCCGCCTGCGCAACCTTCGTCTAAACCAAAGAACCAGTAACAGGACTACAGTAATCAGCACCAAGGCGTAGAACCACCACGCCTTGTAAAACGGTGTGGCAATGGTAAAAGTGTAGGCCACTTCTTCGCTCACATTATCTCTGCAAATGGCCTTGACACGGAACGTATACGTTCCCGAAGACAGCGAACGGTACTCGATGATATTGTCGGAATAACTGGCTGTTCGCCACTTGGTTTCCGCTCCCTCCAATCGGTATTCATAGCTGATCTCGTTGCGGTAGCGCAAACTATTGGTGCTTAGCTCAAAGGTGAATTGTTGTTGTTCAGGACTGAAATCGTGCTGCGCGAGCGAAACGTTCAGACTGTCATTAACGATGACGCTTTTCAGTGATACTGTTGGTTGATAGCTGAACGCTTGAAACGCATCCAGCATCACCATTTGCACTCCGCTGGAATGCACCACCCACAGTTCATCGCCATTCACGTGCATGTCGAGTATCTTGATGGCGTTCAGCCCATCTGCCTGATTGATGGTACGTATCACTTTCCCATCAACATCTAGCAACTGAATACCGTTAGCGGTGGCTACAACCAACCATTGCTTATAGATGGCCAATTGTGTCAGCCTATCGGATACCAGACCAGTACTTTTGCCCCACTCTCCCTCCAGCGAATCGTTCTTGAAGACCAGCAAGCCATTCTCAGCGGTTGCCGCAAACACCTTTCCATCTCTAGAAAGGAAATCGCGTACGATCACATCCTTTCCGCGAAGCTTTTTCGTGTCTACGGCCCCATTTGGGTGCCGTATCATAAGGCCTTTGGAAGTGCCTGAATAGATACTCTCGGTGCTTGGGTCGTAGCCAATGCAGTAATGGCGAAGCTGTAGATCAGTTATCTTCTCCACCTCTCTTGACGCAATCCGTACCCAGTAAGCACCTGCATTAGACGCAATCAGGACTCTATCTGTATCGGCCAATGCAATGTCTTTCAGCGAGCCAACGCTCAGGGTGCTCTCCGACACCTTAGTACGGTCTAAAAGCACCGCGTTGGTCTCTCCAATTAAAACGTATCGACCTGCAATAGAGAACAGCGCTTCCATGCTTTTTACCTGTGCATCACGGATCACGTTTAATGAGCCTGCGGGATTCCGTTCAAGGAGCTTGCCCGAACGCGTACCGAAATATAAGGTTCCGTCTTCTGACCCAGCTACAGAAATAATGTCTTCCTGCAACTGAGACATGGTCAGGTCGAGGGTATTCATGTTAGGAATAACCATTATGCCTTTGCCGAATGTGCCTAGCAAAATGTTTCCTTCCCTGTCTTCCAGCACGGTGGATATCATAGTACGGGGAAAAAGGAACTTTCCGCCATTACCCACTTCCAATTGTTGATCAGCATGTAACACACCCTGCGAGCCGGATGCAAACCACAGGCCATCTGAACTGCTATAAAGCTTAAATAGATTCGGTTTACCTAAGACCAACGAAGGGTCCAGAAGCAAGTGCCCATCTACGGTGTATAGCAGGCATTCATTGGTCTGATAGACATAGATTCTATCTCCTTGACAGATAATGCCTGGTATTTCAGACCCCGTAGGGATAGACAGTGGATGTTCATATTCTTCCAATTGTCCGTTCTTCAAATTCAGAAAAGCTCGATGCACAGATGAATAGGTCATCAGGCTACCATTGGGCATGGTTGCCAAAGGGCCGAAGAAGTTGGCTTCAGAAAGTCGGTCGATACCCGATACCGAAGCCGCCATCAGATACTTGGAGGCAATGATGAGACGATTGCGGTCGTCCATCTCCATGCTCATATCGGCAGACACCATGCTATCTGGCAAGGATAGCAACAGCCCACATGAATCGCGAGCCACGTAGAACACTTGTCCGCTGAGGTTATTACAGTAAACGGTCCCGTCAGTATCCTCCACGAGGTTGAATACCGAACTGAGCAGCATGTCGGGACAGTCTAACCGTTCAAATCTATACCCATCAAATTGCATGAGGCCGCTGCTGGTGGCCAGCATGTAACTGCCATCCGCAGCATGAAGCATATCATAAACATCCACGCCCTCCAATTCTTCCTCGCCCAACACATAATGCGAGGGTTGCTGTGCACATAGCCATAGCGGAAGCGAAAAAAGAAATGACAGCAGGAATTTCACAGGGGCAAAGAAAGGATTCAATCTCACACACTTTTCACCATCGAATGAATCGAATAATTTAACACCACCTTCCTCCTATCTTTAAGAAACTCATTGCATCTTTGAAAAAACTGCATCATGGAAAAAAGAACAAAAGACAATCCGTGGAATTTGAAAACCCCACCCGGAACATCGGAATATCAAATGTGGATAGACGAAAAAGATGGTGTGGAGATCATCGTCTGCAAAGTGGGTTCCACCATACTGCATTATGATGCCCGCGCCATCAACGACCTGCATCAAATGCTAAAGGAACATGGCGATTGGATGGAGATGGGCAGCAAAGACGAGAAACCAGCAACCAATCCAGGAACGGTGGAGCATTGGGCTCGTTCGGCCGATAATCCTATTGGCGGGTGGTATGGATTGAAGAAGAACTTCCGTGGACGTTTTGGCATGTACATGCCGCCATTGATGGAGGAATTAGGACTATGCGAGATCGAACACAATCCGAAGAACAATCGGATGCGAGCGATCTAATCCAGCACCCTTCGTATCAAGCGCAGTTTGTGCGTGTATTTACCTGTATCCACATTGAAGATGCCTTGATGGTCGAGTTTATCTACTCGAACCTTACCAGCAGCATGGATAATGGCATTCTGTCCGACCATCATACCTACATGGATGATCTTTCCTTCGTCATTATCGAAGAAAGCAAGGTCGCCTAGTTCCGCTTCTTCTACAAAGCTGAGCGTATAGCCTTCTTCGGCCTGTTGGTAGGCATCTCGTTGTAGCGGAATTCCCACCATTTTATACAAGACCTGCATCAGTCCGGAACAATCAATACCGAAAGGCGAACGACCGCCCCAGAGATAAGGTGCATTGCGATAGACCATCGCAAATTCTACCAATTGCTTACGTGCTTCATCTGGGTCTGGATGATTGATCTCTCCATCAAACTCATACGATTCATTGCCAAACGCAATATGACCTTGAAGATAATTTGGAAGTGAACTTCCGGCCACAATCGGAACCATCGAACCTGATTGTTCGTGTTTCACCAATTGAACGATATCTGAAGCACAGACCGGAATGTTCCTGTTCAGGGCATCGAATGCATTCTTGTCTATCTCTACAAACTGCTTCTCGTCTATCCAGCTTTCGTATCCGTCAAGCCCATTACGCACCTTGCGCCATTGATTGCGTTTACCGATAACCTCAAAACTCTCCCCAAAAAGCAACTGAGTCACCATCTGACTTTTGTCTGATGGCTCCTCCCTGCAAGGGATGACGCTTAGATTACAGATGCCGTATGTGGCCACTTATGAAATGATTTGCGAATAACGATCTAGATGATTTCTACGGTTAGAGCACTAGCACCGCCACCACCATTGCAGATGCCAGCAGCGCCTTTCTTCAATCCTTTGTTCTTCAATGCATGAACAAGTGTAACGATGATTCGTGCTCCTGAACATCCAAGTGGATGACCCAAGGAAACAGCACCACCATTCACGTTCACTTTACTTGCATCAAGTTTCATGATCTCATTATTGGCCAAAGCCACAACTGAGAATGCTTCGTTGATCTCGAACAGATCTACATCTGAAGTTGACCAACCTGCTTTGTCCAATGCTTTTGGAATAGCTTTGGAAGGTGTGGTCGTGAACCATTCAGGTGCTTGAGCAGCATCGGCAAATGAAGTGATCTTGGCCAATGGTTTAATGCCCAATGCATCTGCTTTCTCTTTACTCATCAAAACCACCGCAGCAGCACCATCATTCATGGTAGAAGCATTGGCAGCTGTTACTGTTCCTTCTTTGGTGAATGCCGGGCGAAGGCCTGCGATCTTATCCATGAAAACATTCGTGAATTCTTCATCCGTATCGATCACCAACGCATCGCCTCTTCTTTGTGGAACTTCCACTCCAACAATTTCATTCTTAAAAGCACCAGCTTGCCAAGCAGCAGCTGAGCGCTTGTAGCTTTGGATGGCGTACGCATCTTGGTCTTCGCGGCTGATGTTGCATTCTTTGGCGCAAAGCTCAGCGGCCATTCCCATGGCGTAATCGTTATACACGTCCCAAAGACCATCGTGTGCCAAACCATCGATCATGGTGATGTTTCCGTATTTCGTTCCTGTTCTGGATCCTGGAAGATAATGCGGCACAGCACTCATGTTCTCCATTCCTCCAGCCACAACCACATCGTTTTCTCCAAGCATGATGCTCTGCGCACCCAACATGATGGCTTTCATACCTGAAGCACACACTTTATTCACTGTAGTACACGGCACCGAATCAGGAATACCTGCAAACATGGAGGCCTGACGAGCTGGAGCTTGTCCTAAACCTGCCGAAAGCACGTTTCCCATAAATACTTCTTGAACTTCTTTTGGGTCAACACCAGCAGCAGCAACTGCTCCTTTAATAGCCACAGCACCCAATCTTGGAGCTGGCACAGAAGAAAGCTTTCCATTGAAACTTCCCATTGGCGTTCGTACTGCCGATACGATATATACTTCTTTCATCCTTATAAACTTCTGATTTCGTGCGAAAGTAGTGATTTCTGCTCCACACGGAATGACATCTACCCGACCTACCACAACCGCAATAATTCGCTTAGATTAGTGGCTCTCAAATGAACAGTTTCTTTTCAGACATACGCAACAATCACGAGCGCCTGCAGCGTGTGCTTTTGTTCGTTGTAGCAGGACTGTTCATCGTTTTTCTGCTTCCTAAAGAAGGTAAGTTCAAATACGAGTATCAGAAAGGAAGGCCATGGAGCCACGAAGATCTGGTAGCACCCTTCGACTTTGCCATTGAGAAACCTAAAGATGAACTGGATGCAGAGATCAAACAGCTCAAAGACCATTCAAAAATATACCTGAGCCTTGACGAGCAGGCGGAAGAACGGGCAATGCAGGAATTCGAAAAGCGGTTCGCGGCTGAGTTCAACCCTGATTCATCCAAAGCACGGCAACTGAGCAAATTGGACAAGAACCTGCAGGCAGGTAAACTGGTTCTGAACAGTATTTACACCAAAGGAATCCTTAGAAAGACCGATGCTTTTGATGGCGTGGCCAATGGACGTGTGGTCTATCTACTTAAAGGAAACACGGCATCGGTGGTTCAACTCGATCAGTTTCACACCGTTCAAACAGCCTATTCCAAAATTAGGACCGACCTAGACAAGCGAAATGGCTTAGAAACCGACCTTCTGGCAAAAGTGCTTTCCGAAATTCTGGTTCAGAATGTGATCTACGATGAATTGACCACAGAACGTGTGCTGGATGAGGAACTTAAATCTATTTCTGACACGCGTGGAATGATTCCGAAAGGGCTGATGGTGATCAGCAGAGGCGACATGGTTGATGGAGAGAATTTCCTTGTCTTGGAATCGTTGCGCAATGAATACCAATCAAGATTAGGGTCATCGGAGAGTTTCTATCTCATTCTTCTTGGTCAGCTCATCATGGTTTCCATCGTGCTGGTCATGTTCTTCATCTTTTTGGTGAAATACCGAACCGATCTGGCGCAGAACAATTCGCAAGTGAGCTTTCTGTTGATGTTGATCGTTGGAATGGTGATCACTTCCAGTTTGGTTCAGCGCATCCCGAATGTGAACCTGTACTTGGTTCCATTCTGTCTGGTACCGGTCATCGTTCGGAGTTTCTTCGATAGTCGGATTGCTCTTTTTGCGCACATCGTAACGCTGATCATCATCGGGTTTCAAGCACCAAATGGATTCGAGTTCATGTTCTTAGAACTGATTGCGGGCATCATTGCCATTTTCTCGCTCATCAGTCTACAGAACCGTTCGCAGCTGTTTGTTTCCATGCTCATCGTTTTCGTCACCTTCAGCGCAAGCTATTTCAGTATTGCTGTGATGCAGGAAGGCGATGTGAAGAACATCGACCTTACCATGTTCATTTGGTTTGGAGGAAGCGTTGGACTGACGCTTCTCGCCTACCCGCTCATCTATCTTTTTGAAAAATTGTTCGGGTTCATTTCAGATGTAACGCTGCTCGAACTGAACAACACCAACCATGCACTTTTGCGCCAAATGGCTTCAGAAGCGCCTGGCACATTTCAGCATTCATTACAAGTGGCCAGTTTGGCCGAAACTGCCATTTACGAGATCGGTGGTAACGCCCTTCTAGTTAGAACTGGCGCTTTGTATCACGACATTGGAAAGCTTTATGCGCCCATGTACTTTATCGAGAATCAGGTGACGGGCGTCAATCCGCACGATGATCTTTCCTTCGAGGAAAGCGCCAAGATCATCATCAACCACGTGATCAAAGGCATTGAATTGGCCAAAAACAATAATCTTCCAGAGCAATTGATCGATTTCATCCGAACACATCACGGCACTTCAACCGTCCAGTATTTCTACCGTTCGTACCTCCATAATTTCCCCGAAGGCGAATTGGACAAGGAGCATTTCAGTTATCCCGGACCAAAACCCTTCACCAAGGAAATGGCTGTTCTGATGATGGCAGATAGTATTGAAGCCGCATCGCGCAGCCTTTCAGAATACACGACCGAATCGGTGGCCAAACTGGTAGATGGCATTATTGATCGCCAATTCAGCGAAGGACAATTTGATCGGGCCAACATCACGCTCCGCGATATCTCGGAGGTGCGCAGCATCTTCAAGAAAAAGCTCTTGAACATTTATCACGTTCGTGTGGAATACCCAAGTTAAGGGATAGCCCCTCTAACTCCCCAAACGGGAGGATTTCGCCACCAAAAACTTTTTACACATGTTTCCCCCTTTGGGAGTTCAAGGGGGCTTTTCTATTACCTTCGCGCTTTAATGAGTTTCGCCTATCCCGAATTCCTTTTTGCACTCGCTGCGATTTCGGTTCCGATCATTATCCATTTATTCAATTTCAGGCGATTCAAGAAAATCTATTTCTCTGACATCCGCTTTCTGAAAGATGTGGAGATTGAGACCAAAAGCAGGAACAAACTCAAGAATCTGCTCATTCTTCTTTCGCGCATTTTGGCCATAGCTTTTTTGGTTATGGCATTTGCTCGGCCCTTTATTCCAACCGGAACGGGCAATGAGAAGAATGCCAATTCAGTGGTCGTTTACATCGATAATTCGTTCAGTATGAATTCCGAAGGCGAGGCTGGAAACCTGCTGGAAGAGGCGAAAGCTAAGGCGATAGAGATCGGTTCTGCTTACGCGAATGGTGCGGAACTTCGGGTGTTAACGAATGACTTTGACCCTGGTCATTTCCGAAATCTTTCCTTCGAGGAATTCAAGAACGAAGTTGCCTCCATTCAATCATCTCCTCAACCAAGATCTTTTGATGATGTTGTTTCGCGGACAAGTAGTGTTTTTGATGCCGAAGAACCATCAAGTCTGTACTTCATTTCCGACCTGCAACGAAATACGGCCTCGCCAAAAAAATCTATATCCGATTCATTATTAAACGTTTACATCGTTCCAACAAACCCACAGATTGAAACGAATCTTTACATCGATAGCTGTTGGTTCGACTCTCCATCACGACTTCCGCTACAGCCAGATAATTTGAATGTGCGAGTGAGAAATGCAGGCGATGCAGAAGTTGAAAACCTATCTGTTAAATTGAACTTGAATGGTGTGCAGCGTGCGGTTGGAACTGCGAATATTTCTGCCCAAAGTTTTGAGATCGTTCAGCTGTCTTTCACCAATGCAAACACTGGTGTTCAGTTTGCAGAAGTTTCCATTCAAGATTATCCGATCACCTACGATGATCACTATTACCTGTCGTTCAATTTGACCAATCAGATCAACGTGCTGAGCATAAACGGCAAATCGGCCTCTAACTCAATCAGCAAATTGTTCGATTCAGAACCTAACTTCCGTACCACTCAGGTTTCTGATGGCGGATTGGATTATGCCCTACTGAAAACAACCGATCTGCTCATTTGCAACGAGCTTTCCTCCTTCTCGTCTGGAATGATCCAAGAACTGATGAAATTTGTTGCCGATGGCGGAAGTCTACTGTTCATTCCATCCGAAAAACCTGAGATGAACTCAACCAACGAGCTTCTTTTGGCCATTGGTGCCGATCAGCTTTCTGGTTTAGACAGTTCTAAACTGAAGGTAGAAGGTGTAAATCTTAAGAGTCAGGTTTTTAAAAATGTTTTCACCGAATGGGAAGAACGGATTGATCTTCCGGCCACTAGCAAACATTTCCGAAGTTTATCAAGCATCACTTCTTCTGCCGAAAGGCTGATGACCTTGCAAGATGGCCAAGCGCTGCTAACTGCCTATAGCAAAGGTAAAGGATACAGCTATGTGCTTACAACGCCATTGAAGGATTCATGGACCAATCTCCAGCGCCACGCACTGTTTGTTCCAACCTTTTACAATATCGCCCTGAATAGCGTTTTGAATAGCGTAAGCGCAGAAGTGATCGGAGCAAACGATCTGATAAGTACGAATTCAAGACTGGAGAGTTCAGAAATCATGGAAATTACGAGTACGGATGGAAAAGTGGCCTTTATTCCAGAAAGGGTTGCGCGTGCCGAAGGAAATGGGCTTTATGTCCATGATCAGATCAAGCAAGATGGTCAATATCTGCTGCGCTCAGAAAAAGCTGACACCATTCAAGCCATCAGTTTCAATTTCGATAGAACGGAAAGTGACATGGATTTTCTTTCTATTGATGAGCTGGAAGCATTGGCCAGCGATCTTGGAATAACGCATTTGAAAATTGTGGAAGGCAGCGCAGAAACGCTGGCCAACCAGGTTCAAGAACTTCACGATGGCAAACAGCTTTGGCGATTGTTCTTGATATTGGCGCTGCTTTGCCTTCTGTTTGAAACGGTATTGATAAGAATTCTATAGATCATGCAAATACTCTTACGCGCCACCAAAATTGTGGACCCGAACTCTGAACACAACGGAAAAGTATTAGACATTCTGATAACCGATGGAGTAATTACAACCATTGGCAAAGACCTTGATCCTGAAGGAATTGAAGAGATCATCGAAGGAGATGACCTTCATGTTTCAACGGGATGGATTGACCTCTACGCCACGTTTGGCGATCCAGGCAGAGAATACAAGGAAGACATTGATTCTGGATTGAATGCTGCCGCACAAGGTGGATTTACAGGAGTCGCCATTTCTCCTGAGGCATTGCCTGCGGTTGATGACAAATCGGCCATTCGTTACCTTTTGAATAAGGCTGCCGGACACGCGGTGAACGCATTACCAATTGGAGCCGTGACCAAAGGGCTGAAAGGTGAAGAACTGGCAGAAATGTTTGATATGCAAACTTCTGGAGCAGTTGCCGTGAGCAACGGAAAACACTCCATCGGCAATTCAAAACTTCAGAATCTTGCTTTTCTCTACGGACGAAATTTGGATCTGACCATGTACAGTTTTTGTCAGGATGCGAAATTGGCTGCAGGCGGGCAAATGCACGAAGGCATTGCTAACACAAGCATCGGAATGATGGGAATTCCTGCATTAGCAGAAGAGTTGATGGTAACGCGAGACATCTATTTGGCTGAATATGCGAACGTGCCTGTTCACTTTTCGCACATCACAACCAAAGGTTCGGTCAGTCTTATTCGGCAAGCAAAAGCGAAAGGATTGAAGGTAACGGCTAGCGTTCCTGCGCACCATTTAGCCATACGCGATGATTCCACGGCAGATTTTAACTCGAACTACAAAGTTGTCCCTCCGTTCCGCGATCAAGAGCACATTGATGCGCTGAAAGCAGGTTTGAAAGATGGAACGCTGGATGCCATCATTTCCGACCATGAACCGCACGAGATCGAAGCGAAATTCTCTGAATTCAGCAAAGCAGAACCAGGAATCATTGCCCTTGAAACTGCATTTTCTGTTGTGCTCGAAGCGCTTTCGGGAACAATGGATCTAGAAGCCATCATCGAACGCTTCACTTCTGGCCCAAGGAAAGTGCTGAATTTGAAATCACCAACTATCAATGAAGGTAGCGTGGCCGAACTGACCGTTTTCACCCCTTCTCTAAAATGGGTTTACGAGAAGAAAGACATTAAAAGTCTCTCCAAGAATTCGCCACTTATCGGCAAAGAACTGACCGGACTTCCTGTTGCCATTATCAATAACGGGCAATTGTACCTGAACAGTTAACAAGATAAGGTGTTTCGATTGAGTACCTTTGCGCCCAATTTCAGAAAATGACTGACTTAGACATACAACTTGATAGCATTGAATCTGCTATTCAAGACATTAAAGACGGAAAGATCGTTATTGTTGTTGACGATGCAGACCGCGAAAACGAAGGAGATTTTGTAGCTGCCGCACGTTCGGTCACCCCCGAAATGATCAATTTCATGGCAACCCATGGGCGCGGATTGATCTGTGCCCCGTTGGTGGAAGATCGCTGCGTAGAACTTGGACTAGAACTGATGGTTCAGAACAACAATGCAGCTTACGAAACGCCATTCACAGTTTCAGTTGACCTTATCGGTCATGGTTGTACCACAGGTATTTCTGCCAGCGACCGTGCTCAGACTGTAAAAGCACTCATCAACCCAGAAACTCGCCCGGAAGAATTAGGAAAACCTGGGCATATCTTTCCATTGAAAGCCAAAAAAGGTGGCGTACTGCGTAGAGCTGGACACACGGAAGCGTCCATCGACCTTGCGCGTTTGGCAGGTTTTGAGGCTGCTGGCGTTATTGTGGAGATCATGAACGAAGACGGCACCATGGCGCGTCTTCCTCAATTGGTTGAGATTGCAAAGAAATTCAATCTCAAACTCGTTTCTATTAAAGATCTGATTGAATATCGTGTGAAGCATGAATCACTGATCGAACGTCAGATCGGAGTAGAAATGCCGACCGAATGGGGTGATTTCAAACTTGTAGCGTACAGACAGACCACCAACGATCAGATGCACCTTGCATTGGTAAAAGGAACGTGGGAAGATGACGAGGCAATTCTTGTTCGTGTTCATTCCTCTTGTGTTACAGGCGATATTTTCGGTTCATGCCGATGTGATTGCGGTCCGCAACTGCATGCTGCCATGAAAATGGTGGAAGAAGCTGGAAAAGGTGTTGTGGTTTACATGAATCAAGAAGGACGCGGAATCGGACTTCTGAACAAACTCAAAGCCTACGAATTGCAAGAAAAAGGAATGGACACCGTGGAAGCCAACCTTGCTCTCGGATTTGAAATGGATCAGCGTGATTACGGAATTGGAGCGCAGATACTTCGCGATCTTGGTGTGACCAAGATGAAATTGATGAGCAACAATCCGAAAAAGCGCACCGGATTGCTCGGTTACGGTCTGGAAATTGTCGATTCTGTTGCGATTGAGATAGAAGCAAATGACCATAATCGCTTTTATCTACAGACCAAACGCGATAAAATGGGGCATTCAATAAAGGTTGAAAAGTAGCTGAAAGCCCTATAAACAAAGGGATACAGAACAATTTTAACGAATCGTTAAATTGGGTTGTATTTCCAAACCCAAGGGTATATATTTGCCACCGCTTTAAAAAAGGCAATTAGACTCGATAGCTCAGCTGGTAGAGCATAACACTTTTAATGTTAGGGTCCTGGGTTCGAGCCCCAGTCGGGTCACTTTCTAAACTCCTTTGCTTATTGGCATAGGAGTTTTTTTTTGACCAACTTTTGTGGTCCACCAAAAAAAAGCGTCATAGAAATGTCATTCAATAAAGTTAGGATGCAATGAAATTTCTTTTTCTAACATCGAACTTTATATTTGTGGGAATTCCGTAGAACAAACTAATAGATATGCGTAGCCAAAGCCTTGATTTTCTGAGAACATATTTGAACAATGCTTCACCAACCGGATTCGAATCTTCGGGTCAACAGATCTGGCTAGACTATCTCCGACCCTACATCGATGAGTTTTACACCGATGTATATGGCTCAGTGGTCGGCATCATCAATCCAAAGGCTGAATACAAAGTAGTTATTGAGGCGCACGCTGATGAAATTTCGTGGTTTGTGAACTACATCTCTAAGGAAGGTTTGATCTACGTTCGCAGAAATGGTGGTTCTGATCATCAGATAGCACCTTCTATGCGTGTGAACATCCACACCAAGAAAGGAATCGTAAAAGGCGTTTTTGGATGGCCAGCCATTCACGTTAGAAACCCGCAGAAAGAAGAATCGCCAAGCCTTTCCAACATATTCATTGACACAGGTTGCAACTCAAAAGAAGAAGTTGAGGAGAAAGGAATTCATGTTGGTTCGGTCGTCACGTTTGTGGATGAAATGACGATGCTAAATGACCGATACATCGTTGGTCGTGCGTTAGATAACCGTGTAGGCGGCTTCATCATTGCTGAAGTAGCAAGATTACTGAAAGAGAAAAAGAAGAAACTACCGTTTGGTCTCTACATCGTTAATGCCGTTCAAGAAGAGATCGGATTACGCGGTGCTGAAATGATCTCTCGCAGAATAAAGCCTGATGTGGCCATCATTACGGATGTGTGCCACGACACGCAAACTCCAATGTATGAGAAGAAATCCCAAGGCGACCTTACCGCAGGAAAAGGCCCCGTTTTGACTTACGGACCAGCTGTTCAGAACAACTTGCTGAACATGATCATCGATACCGCAGAGAATAAGAAAATCCCGTTCCAGCGTGCTGCTGCTACGCGTGCCACTGGTACAGATACTGATGCGTTTGCATACTCTGGCGAAGGAGTTGCTTCTGCTCTGATTTCTCTTCCTTTGAAATACATGCACACAACAGTTGAATCGGTACATAAGGATGACGTGGACAACGTGATCAAATTGATTTACGAAACGCTACTACAATTAGAGAGCGGACACGATTTCAGATATACCATGAAGTAGCCTAAACAGGCTAACTTGCGCCCTGCATGTCCAACGTGGAGAGAACAGGGAAATCATTTTCGGTGGAAGCTCAACTTCTTGAGCTTGAACGACTTCAATCGACAGGCAATTCCATCTATTCGGATGGGATATTTCCATCTCAGCGTTATCATCCTTTCCTTCCGTACAAGCGGGAAGACGATAATCTGTTTTTCACTGCTTCCATTGTTCATTTACTGCAAGGTGCTGAAAGCGCGCTTTCTGAATCGGAAAGAAACATTACCGACAGGATAATAACAGCCGCGAAAGCTAATTTTCAGCTTTTCAAGAACAAAGATGGGCTGGATACTTACAATTTCTGGCAGACCAAACCAAGCAGGCATTTTCCGAACGGTGTGTTGATGCATCGTTATCGGCATTTTCAGATCCCGGATGATGTAGATGACACAGCTTTGGTTTTCTTAACCGAAAATGCCGACAAAAGTCGCGTTTCGCAGCTACGGGAGAAACTGAAACAGCATGCGAATCTGGCGTACAAAAAGGCTTACAATCCGTTACCAAAATATCGGAACTTAAAATGTTACTCTACTTTTTTTGGGAAGGAGATGTACATCGAGTTTGATATCTGTGTGCTCAGTAACTTGATGCGAGTGATCCTAAAGCACTTCAGTGAACCTGAACTGAACGAATATGATCGAGATACGCTTCAATTCATTTTAGAAGTAATATCGAATGACGAGCACAGTTCGCTTCCCTTCTACTCTGCTCCGAATTATCCGACTACGGAATTGATTCTCTATCATGTTTCTCGATTGATACCAATGCTTCCAGAACAATACAGGTTGAGATTGGAAGCGAAGGTTAAAGCAGATATTCTGCAGAGAATTGCTACCGCGACTGGAATGAATCGCATTCTGCTAGAAAACGCAGCCATGAAACTTGGGATGGAAATTCCAGCAGCAAAGACAAGCATCGAAGATGCGTTGAATGATCATGGTTTCTTTTTCTTCCATGCCGGAATGATCACCGCTTTTGAAAACGCAATAGCGCAAAAACTGGCTGACAATCCGATGTTCCACCTCCGTTATACAAGTAAGGCCCTAAATAGGGCCTTACTAATAGAAAATTCTGTACTTAATCGAAGTCTTACGGCTTGATCACTTCGATCAATTTCACATCGAAGATCAACACTGAATTCGGTTCAATTCCACCGCGTGGATTTCCTTGTTCGCCATAGGCCAAGTTTGAAGGAATGAAAAGTTTGTATTCAGCACCTGGCTTCATCAATTGCATAGCTTCAGTCCAACCAGGAATAACGCTTCTTACATAAAAGGTAACTGGCTCATTTCTCTCGTACGAGCTGTCGAAAACCTCTCCGTTCAGCAATTTTCCAGTGTAATGAACCATTACCTGATCTGCCAAGGTTGGAGCTGTTCCTTCTCCTTCTTTCAATACAATGTATTGAAGTCCACTTTCAGTTGTCACAACTCCTGCTTTTCCTTGATTTTCGCCTAAGAAAGCTTGGCCAGCAGCCAAATTCTTACCTGCCATTTCATCTTGCTTCTTTTGCAAAAAGGCAGAAATGATCTTTTGCGAATCTTCTTTACTGAATCGGGCACTATCATTCATGTAGGCATTTCTAAATCCAGCAATGATTAACTCTGCATTAAGCATGCTGTCCATTTCCTGTGCTTTGACGCCATTTTTAATGTCCAACCCGACATCGGTACCAATAGCGAAGCTGATTGAGTCTTCGAAGGTTGTAAGCTTTACATCCTTATCTGAGTTTTGAGTGTTGCAAGCGCTCATGAAAGCAGCAACAGCAAGTAATCCAATCCAATTTTTCATATCAATTAACGGTTATAAGTTCAACTTCAAAAATCAATGTGGCAAACGGAGGAATGCTTCCTCCAGCGCCATTTTCGCCATAGGCCAAATTATAAGGAATGAAAAGTTCCCATTTATCGCCCTCTTTCATCATTGGCAAAGCTTCTTGCCATCCTGCAATTACGCCATTGACAGGAAACGTAGCTGGGGAATTTCTGTTCACAGAACTATCGAAAACGGTTCCGTCAATCAATTTTCCGTGGTAATGCGTGGTTACCTGATCGGTTGGTTTTGGAGATTTTCCAGAACCAGATTGCATGACACGATATTGCAACCCGCTGGCAGTAACATTCACTTCATCACGCTTGGCGTTCTCTTCCAAAAACTTCAAACCTTCTTCCAATACTGGACCATGTTTTTCGGCCTGTATTTTGGCCATTGCATTCTTCAACGTATCATTTACTTCTGGCACAGAAAGCTTCAATTCACTTCTTGTGTAATGATCTTCCAAGGCATCGCGAAAAGCTCCATAATCGAAGTCTTCGAATCCTGTTTCCTGAAGGTTTTTAGCTATGTTCAGCCCTAGCGCGTAACCCAACCGCTCTTTTTCTGATATCATTCTTTGATTTTTAACCCAAAGTTGAAGGTAAATTCAACTTTTCCTAAGAGGCTGCAATATTACTTTCTTTTAAGTGAATCACCGAAGGTTATGTGATTTCCGTTTAGCAAATTCCCTGATTTAGCCGCGCACATGCGTTCAACGCAAATTCTGCCGATCGGTAGGTCGGAATTGAACCGAAATCGATTTTGAACTCAGCCCAACTGACGAAGAGAATAGACCAAGCCAACAATCATTAATATCTGAAGTCCGAACAATGCAGTTCCTAAGGCAATTCCCTTTGCACTGACGTTGAGCAACGGCTTTACCCTAATTCCGATTCCGATTGCAGCCATAGCTAAAGCAAGTGCAAAATCTCCTGCTGCAGCTAATCCTTTCATAAATGAATCTGGAAAAAAGCCCGTTTGTGCTACGTAAACGGCAGCAGCAAATGCCAGTATGAACCAAGGGAATCTGCCAACGACTTCCGATTTTTTGCGCCCAATGAAATACATGACGACCAACAATGGAATCAGCAAAAACACGCGACCCATTTTTACTACCATGGCCCATGATCCTATCGTGTCTCCCATGGAAAACGAGGAAGCAGCCACATGACCAATAGCCTGTAAGGTTCCACCGATCAAAACTCCGGTCTCAAAATCCGAGAAGCAAAGCAAATAAGAAAGACCTGGAAGAAGAGCTAATCCGATAACCCCAAGTAGATTGATAACTCCAAGCGATAATCCGATATCCTTTTCATCAGACTTCAAGAAGGGTGCTATTGCTGCAATGGCAGCCGAACCGCAAATGGCATTGCCAACTCCAAGAAGTATGCTCAGTTTCTTATCGACCTTAAAAAGTCTACCCAAGAGAATAGAAAGAAAAAGCACCATCGTAACTACCACAACCAATGAAATCATCAATTCAACTCGTAGTTCGGAAAGGTGTTTCCCATCAAATCCAAAACCGATAAGCACGATTGCCAGTTCCAGAATCGTTTTCTCTACGAACTTCAAGCCTGAATTCAGTACACGCGTATTAAGTCCTAAGTTGCCAATTACCGCTCCGAGAATGAGCGCCATCAATATTGCACCGACCGAAGAAACAACGGTTGAAGCAATCACGGCCATCACCGCAATCGCTAAAGACGCAAGCAATCCAGGAATCTTTGTTTTGAAATTCTGCATCTAAGAAGCGTCAAATCTAGTAGAACTGAATTGTCAATCGAGGTTGATTACGTGAGTAATTCTATAACTTTCCCACATGAATGCATTCAGCGTAGATCTGGAAGATTGGTATCAGGGAATTGAACTTCCATTCAGTTCGTGGAACCAACACACGGAGCGAATTAGAAAAGGTTTGGACCCTTTATTAGCGCTTTTGGACAAGCACAACACCAAAGGCACGTTTTTCACTTTGGGTTGGATAGGTGAAAAATATCCAGAACTCATTAAACAGATAACAGATGCTGGCCACGAAATGGCCTCGCACGGCTACTCGCACGAGAAGGTTTATGACCTGAGTCCAGAAGCTTTCCGCGAAGAAATAAGAAGGACCAAAAAGGTTCTAGAGGATATTTCAGGAACTGAAGTGGTCGCCTATCGCGCACCGTTCTTTTCGGTCACCAACAAATCCTTGTGGGCTTTGGATATTCTTAAAGAAGAAGGCTACACCATAGATTGTTCGATTTCGCCCGTAAAAACATGGCGTTATGGCATTTCTACAACTCCAGATGAAATTTTTGTGATCAAGGAGAATGGAATGACAGAGTTTCCTGTTTCCACCTTCAAAATGCTCACGAAAAACCTCGGCATCGGTGGTGCGTATTTCCGTCTTTTCCCTTACATGCTTACTAGCAACGGACTGAAGCAGCGAGCAAAGGACGGGAAGGCTAACATGTTCTACATTCATCCGTGGGAATACGACCCACATCATCCTGTGGTGGAAATGGAACGAAAAGCGAAAATCACGCATTACACACGTTTAAGTAAAACCATTCCGTTTACCGATAAACTGCTCGGCCAGTTTGAATTTGACACGGTAAGCAACGTTGTGAAAGCGTACAAATCGAAAAGAGAGATCAATGAGTATAGCATTGAGATTCTCAAGGATTGAACCCGAACAGCAAGCGCTGCTGCTTCAGGAAATTCGACATATTCTGACGGAAGTCGGAGCGCACAACGTTGAAATTTACAACCAGACATATTGGGATTGGCAATACAAACAGCTTCCAACTGGTAAGAGCTACGTTTATGCCGCTTGGGATGACAATCGCATCATTGGCTATTACCATGTTCCTGTTTATAGTTGCCGTGTTAACGGAGAATTGAAATTGATCGGCAACATTCAGGATGTGGCCGTAAACCCGAATTACCGTGGCGTTGGACTTTTTCGAAAACTCGCTGAATTTGCCAATGAAGACCTCGACAAGTCTGATGTTGATCTGATCTACACGTTTCCGAACGATAAAAGCATCCACACCTTTCTGAAGTACAATGATTTTGAAGTGGTAAGTTCTGTTCCTACTTACTTGCGACCGGTGCGTTCTTCGGGAATTATCCGAAGTAAGATCAATCTTTTGGGGCTCGAAAAGGTGATTGGATTTTTTGCAGATGCAACCATCAACCTATTCTCTAAAAACATCCGGATCAAGAATGCATTTGTGGAGAAAATCACGGAAGTGACTGACGAAGTTGAGGCGCTTTTCGAACAATACGCAGCTTCATTTCCTGCACATTTGATCAGAGACAAAGCCTGGCTAGATTGGCGATATCTTCGGTCTGCCCGTGGAAAACATCACATGCTGGCACTTCGCGAAGACGGAAAACTGTCAGCCGTTGTAGTAGTGAAAGAAGATGAAATGCTTGGAAATCCGTCCTTACTCATTATGGATTTTGCACATATCAACGGGAAAGAACAATCACTCACATATCTTATTGATCAAGTCAGGAAAGACCAATCATTAACGGGCGCGGCATACAATCTCATATTCGTTTCGGCCATTGCTCCGGCCCTTTCTTCGCTTAAAAAGATCGGCTTTGTTGCCATTCCAGAAAAAGTGAATCCGCGTGTATTGAACCTGTTAAGCAGAAGTTGCAGCAACTTAGATGCAAAACCAATTCAAACGAAAGACAACTGGTTGCTCACACTGGGCGATTGGGACGTTTTTTAGACTTTACTTCTTCCGAAGGACGTAGCCAATATTCACAGAAGAACTGCTCCAGCCAAAAAGCAGCTTATCGATTGAAATGAGCATGTCAGTTGCGCCTCCTAACCAAGAATCTTTTCTAGAAGGTCGGACTGCGAGTTTCTTCTTCTTTCCTCCAACAGCATTACCTGAATTTGGCTTCAGCAAGGATTGGATGATACTTGGATAATAGAATTCGAACGCGCTAGAAAAGTAGCTTGAAAGAGGTGCTTTTTGCATAATTTCAAATCCTGCAGCTTCAATCCATTGTTCAAATTCGGTCGGATCGATCAACTTCCAATGCCCATAACCATAAGCACCAATAGGAACATAGGTTCCGAAGCGTTGCAAAATCCGATTTATCGGGTCGTAAGTGAATGGAAAATGATTGGAAGGAAATGAAACAATGGCAGTGCCGTTTGGCGCTAGCACACGCGCCCATTCTTTCACCAATTGAACTGAATCGGGAACGTGCTCAATCACTTCCAAACAGACCAATAGTTCAAAACGATTGTCCTGATAGCTCAAGTTCATGGCGTCTTGAATTTCGTAGTTCACATTCGGAACATCAGCATTGAATTGCTTGGCAAAATCGAGGTCATCTTGGTTGATATCGCAAGAGATCAATCGTTTTACGTGCTGCGAAACCATGTGATCGTAGTCGCCCTCGCCTGTTCCAACATTCAGCGCTTCACCTTCACTCCGACCGAAAAGACCGAGTTGTTCATTCACAAACTTGAAACGCCTGCGAAACGTTGGAAAGAGCAGTTTATAGTTCAATGGTCAGTTTATTTTGATGCAATCTGCCACTTGCTTAGCCACTTTTCGCACCGCATCCGTTGACCCATCCAAACCATCGTAAGCCAATCCAACGGCCATTCTTCTGTATGGTCGCGTGTTGGGTTTGCCAAAAACACGGAAATCTGTTTGAGGAAATTTAGCTGCTTCATCCAAACCCGACACAAGCGGTTGATCTGGATTCGTATCACTCGCCAAAACAACTGCACTGGCAGCTACACGTTCCAAGGTGATTTCTGGAATAGTAAGTCCAAGCACAGCCCGTGCATGCAACTCGAATTCCGAAAAATTCTGCGAACCAGCCAACGTCACCATACCAGTATCATGTGGTCGTGGTGAAAGTTCAGAGAACCAGACCGTATCGCCCGAAATGAAGAACTCAACTCCCCAAATACCTGCACCAGTTAACGCTTCGGTAACCTTATCGGCCATATCCTGCGCTGTTTTCAATGCAGCATCACTTAGGGTAGCTGGTTGCCAACTTTCCTGATAATCTCCTCGTTCTTGTCGGTGCCCAATGGCGGGGCAGAACAAGGTTGGCCCATTCTTCTGCGTAACCGTTAATAGGGTGATTTCTGATTCAAATGGAATGAACTCTTCGACAATCACTTCCACCAGATCGCCCCGAGAGCCGGAAAGCGCATAATCCCACGCTTTTTGAATCTCCTCTTCCGTTCTAATGGATGATTGACCTTTTCCCGATGAAGACATCAACGGTTTTACTACACATGGAATGCCCACTTCAGCTACAGCCGCTTTCAATTCATCCGCAGAAGTTGCATAGCGATAATTGGCCGTTTTCAGATTGAGTTGTTTAGCCGCAAGATCGCGAATGGCTTTTCTGTTCATGGTGAAATTGGCTGCCTTTGCACTTGGAACCACCTGAATGCCTGTCTTTTCGTAATCGTAAAGTCGCTCTGTGCGAATGGCTTCAATTTCTGGAATAACAAGATCGGGCTGATGCTTAGCAACAATAGCATCCAACGCATTTCCATCCAACATATCAATCACCTCAAACTCGTGCGCAACCTGCATGGCCGGAGCGCCTTCGTAGCTATCAACCGCAATCACGTATTGCCCGTAACGCTGAAGTGCAATCACGAATTCCTTTCCTAATTCACCGCTTCCGAGTAAGAGTATCTTTTTACGCATCATTCAAATTTGACGCGAATATATGTACAGACGTCACGTAGGCGTCTAACTAATGCTGCTCACCACACTCAAGCTGTGAACAGAAATCTTCGAATCCATAACGTGGAATTAACATTCGCTTAACTTTGGGCAAAATCAATTGCATGAGGCTTTCGCTACTAATCTCCTTTTCGCTATTTCCAATTTTCCTATTTGCGCAAAACATGGTTGTAAAACCATACCTGCAAAATGCTGAACCGAACTCAATCCATATCATGTGGGAATCCAGCACAAGTGGTACCAGTACAGTAGAATATGGGGTCTCAAATGCTTTAGGTAGCACCGCGACTGGCTCATCCATCACAGGATTTGGTCTATCAAAGATTCATGATGTGGAACTGACCGGTTTACAACCTGCGACCAAATACTATTACAAAACGGTTACTGGAAGTCTACAGAGCAGTGTTTATTTCTTTAAAACACCACCGCTAAAATCATCCGAAGCTTCATTCAATATTGTTGCAATGAGCGACATGCAACAGGATATTTCACATCCCTCAGTATTTGGTGATATTGTGAACGACAACCTGATTCCATACATCAACACTAAGTTCGGCAACGACCTTGCGGAGGACATTGGCTATTTCATGATTCCTGGCGACTTGGTTGATTTTGGGCCGTTGTATCAGACTTGGGCATCCACATTTTTTCAGCCAGCTGAAAACTTATTGAGCTATGTCCCGCTCTACCCTGTTCCTGGCAATCACGAATCGAATACACCCACTTTCTTCAAGTATTTCAACCTGCCGATGAACGGCACCATGTCCAATGATTATCCTGAACATTGGTGGTACAAGGATTATTCAAATGTTCGGTTGATCGGCTTAGAATCGAACTCGGGATACCGAGTACAAGAGCAACTCGATTGGCTAGAGACCGTGCTGGACGATGCAGCTACCGACAGCGATATTGACTTTGTGTTTGCACAGATCCATCACCCGTTCAAATCGGAACTTTGGATAGATGGAGAACTGGATTATACAGGAGATGTGATTACCCTTTTACAGGATTTCAGTAGTAACACCGGGAAACCCACCACTCATTTTTTCGGTCACACGCATGGTTATTCACGTGGACAGAGCAAAGATCACAACCATTTAATGGTAAACGTTGCCACTGCTGGTGGCGCCATCGATAATTGGGGTGAATTTGCACAATTCGATTATCCTGAATTTTCGCGCAGCGATGATGATTTCGGCTATATACTTGTAGAAGTGGAAGCTGGCGCAGACCCACAATTCCTTCTTACCCGACTGAGCCATGGCAGCTACGAAGATGGCTTGGTGACCAACGTGCTTAAAGACAGCGTTCGAATCAAATTCAACAATCCTTCGCCCGATAAACCAACGGGCATTTTTCCTGGTGATCAAGATGTGTTGGCGCCCGATTGCATTATTTTTCTCGGAAGCGAATTCGTTGACCCAGATGGCGACCTACACGGGGCAACGCAATGGCGTATTGCTACCGATGCGGCCTTTTCAAATATCATTTACGATGAATGGTATCAGCACGAAAACTGGTACTATGATGTGGACCTGATGGCGGGCAACAACATGGTTGACCAAGAGGTGAATGTGCTGGAAGAGAATAGCACCTATTATTGGCAAGTGCGCTACCGTGATAGAAGTCTAGCATGGAGCGAATGGTCGGACGCCAACATGTTTCAGACCACCAATTCGAGCCTCACTCCTAACCTATTGGTGAATGGCGATGCGGAGGATGGCCTGACAAGTTGGGTGGAAGATCAAGGAGCGTTTGAATCAATTAACAGCAGCGAATGCGGGGGCGTTGATGCTTACGCAGGATTGAAATTGTTTGCGGTCGGTGGCGTTTGCGATGCCAATGCTTATGGCGAGGGGCATCAATATGTGGATATTTCGGCTTATGCCACCGACATCGATGGCGGCAATGTGCTGGTAAATTTCGGAGGCTACCTGAGAGACTACAATGGTACCGATAGACCAGAGTTCAAATTGGAATGCTATGGTGCATCTGCCAACTTGCTTGCCACCTCTGCAACCACAGGGCATCAGAACGCCACTTGGACCCTTAAAATCGAATCGATCACGGTACCAGTAGGAACACGCTTTGTGAAATTCATCCTAATGGGAACCCGTAATGGATTGGGTACGGACAACGACAGCTACTTTGATGAACTCTTTGTAAAACTAAACCTGAATCCGGGTGCCTGTGCCGAGTACGTTCCTGTGGGCATTTCAGAGCACGTTTACAACTGGGGCGTTTCGGTCTATCCGAATCCGTTCTCAGAAGAAGCTACTATCGAAGTGCTTAAGCCGAGTAGAAATGCCAATTATCAGTTGGAAGTTTATGACCGTGCAGGACGTATGGTTTACAGCACCAATTCAAATACTGGCAAATTCAAAGTCTCTGCAAGTAGATTAGCAAGTGGATTCTATCTCTATCGTGTTACAGATGGTACGTGGCAATCATCCGGTATATTGGTGGTGAATTAACCCGAAATTGGGTTATTCCTCCGTCATTTTCGGATTGTACTTCGCTGGATACTTAGCCGTGACCTTTGAATAGAAATCTTCGATGTATTTAAAATCAGCAGCTTCATCATCTGTTGGATAGAACAGCTCCCCCATGCCAACTTCGTGCTTGGCGAAATCCATGTAAGCAAGAATGATGGGAACACCTGCTGTTTTTGCAATATAATAGAATCCTGTTTTCCATCTCGGTTTCCAAGCGCGCGTGCCTTCTGGTGCAATCACTAGAAACAATTCATCTCGGTCTTTAAAAAAATCTGCGGCCTGATCTACCATATTCTTACTCTTCGATCGGTCGATGGGAATTCCACCCATTGATTTGAAAATGAAGCCCATCGGACCATCGAACAATTCTTTTTTAGCAATGAAACTTGCCGATTTGTTCTCAGCATACCAAGCACCAGTTCCTACAGGAAAGTCTTCGTTTGCCGTGTGAGGAGCAGCCGCAATGACTGCTTTCTTCAATCCTACTGGAATTCTCGACACGACTTTCCAACCACCTATTCTGTACCAAAGCAGGTTTGCCAACCAATAAAAGAATCGTCCCATGGCGAAATGTTGATTTTGGCCAAAGGTAAGCAGCATCTGGTTCATCATGATATTCGCTTGATTCCAGCACAAACGATATGTTAATTTTGCCATATGGCACAAGGCGTTATTGGCATAGCTTATCCACGGGCAGCACTCATCGGAAATCCTTCTGATGGTTTTGGAGGAATGACAATCGCATTCGTTTTCAGCGACTTTCGCGCGCAGGTGCAGATGGATGAGCACGACCATATTGAGGTCGCCCCTGGGTTGGTGGATCACCTGAAATGGAAAAACCTCGACTCATTCCGTTCTACGGTCAGTACCATGGGTTACTACGGTGGTCTTCGCTTGCTTAAAGCCACCTTACTGGTATTTATGAAGCACTGCGAAAAGGAGAATATTCACCTGCACGATAGAGGCTTCAAACTCAGTTATACTACTAACATTCCCGTATTGCTGGGACTTTCAGGTTCAAGTGCCATCATTTCTGCTTGCCTCAGAGCTTTAGGAAGTTGGTACGGAGTGAAAATGCAGCCATGGCTTTTGGCCAATTTGGCTTGGCAGGTTGAAACGGAAGAACTAGGAATTCCTGCAGGATTGCAAGACCGTGTGGCGCAGGCATACAATTATCCGGTCTTCATGGATTTTGATGCCGGACATTTCAATGCCAATCCTTACGGGAAATACGAGAAACTGAAACGGCCATTGACAAAGGTTTACATCGCTTATTCCAACACCTTGGCCGAAGGTTCTGAAAAAACGCACAGCAACCTCCGCGAGCGATTCAACAATGGCGATACGCAGATGTTGGAAGCAGTAGAAGCTTGGAAAAACCTGACCTTAGAGTTTAAGCAGGCTTTGGAAGCAGATGATCTTGCAACGATGAACCGATGCATCAACGCCAACTTCGACATAAGGAATAACCTAACGCATTTGCAGGCAAAACAAGTTGATCTGGTCATGCTTGCAAGACAAAGCGGAGCTAGTGCGAAATTCTGCGGTTCGGGTGGTGCCATCATCGGAATGTATACCGATCAGGCCATGCTTGAACGATTAAAAGCAGACTTCAGTGAGAATGGCGTGAACATACTTCTCCCCGAAATCGTTTACGAAGAATGAAAGTGAGAAAGGCGGTGATTCCTGCTGCAGGATTCGGTACACGAATGCTTCCCATTACTTCAATCGTTCCAAAAGAATTGTTGCCAGTTTGCGGCAGACCGGTGATTGAGCATGTGGTACATGAAGCAGCAAAAGCAGGAATTGAAGAAGTGATACTCGTAATAAGCGAAGGCAAAGAAGCTGTGGTCGATTACTTCCGTCCGAATAAAAAGTTGGAAGCTCAACTCTTGAAGCAAGGCAAACACAAGGAATTGCATGAGCTGGAGCGCATTTGGAACATGGTGAAGATCACCACGGTTTATCAAAACGAGCAGTTGGGATTAGGACATGCTGTTCTGTGTGCAAAAGATGCAGTTGGAAACGAACCTTTTGCCGTGCTACTAGGTGATAGCATCATTCATACAGATGACTGCACTTCGTTTACATCAAAGCTTTTGGATGCATTCAACACTTACGAACGTTCTGTTGTCGGTGTTCAGCAAGTGGAAGAATGCCTCATTCATCGTTATGGCATCTTTGAAGGTGGCGAATTTGAGGATGGCATTTTCCATGGCAGAAAACTGATGGAAAAACCCGACCAAAGTCAAACAGATTCGAACTTGGCCTTCTGTGCGCGATACATATTCACGCCACGCATCTTCCAATATTTGGAACAAACTCAAGCGGGAATCAATAATGAAATTCAATTGACCGATGCCATGCAGCAACTGTTAGTTTCAGATGGCTTGAATGGTGTAGAATTGAAAGGTGATCGATTTGATGTTGGTGATCCGAAAGGATTGTTGCTTGCCAATCTTTCTTTGACCGAATTCGATTGTGACTAACTTAGCATCGTGATTTTGCGACCAACATACGGTTTTGTAAGAGGCTTTGCTGCTACTTTACTCTTGTTCGGATACTTCTTGAATGTCGTTTCGTTTGAGAGTTTCCATCAAGCAGTTCATCATCACGACCATTCGGAATTACATACAGCAGCTGCTGAAGCAGACGCTTGCCACAGAGCCATCTATCATGGCGAAGTAGCAGCCGATTGCCATCATAAAAGCCACATAACTCAGGATGAAACGGAATGTGATCTCTGTAAGGTCACTGTTTCCAGATTTCACTTCAATCCACCGCTTGTAAAGGCTTTAGAGAAGCCTACTCAAATTGCATTCAATAAGCCCGCCAGCATAAAGGTTTTTGGTTACAATCATTCGCTGGCCTATGCACCTCGCGGCCCGCCCGCACGTTCATGATCATTTCAAGTTTCTGTAGCTAATTCAGGCTACATTTTGCCGATTGCCAAAAGGTTTTCGGATTCAACTTTTTATTCAAAATCATGAAGAACACAAAAAACATATTGTGGGCCTTGCCCCTATTTTCCATTCTATTATTCACCGCTTGTGAGAAGGAAGATCCAGTAATTCCAAACGAAGAGGAACTGATCACCACACTTATTTACACGCTTACTCCCGAAGGAGGTGGTACTGCTGTTGAATTCAGGTTTACCGACCTAGACGGTGATGGTGGTGATGCACCCGTTATCGTAAACGGAACGCTGAACGCAAACACTACCTACTATGGCGTTGTCACGCTACTGAATGAGGCAGAGACACCTGCCGAAAATATCACAGAAGAAGTGGAAGAGGAAGCGGAGGACCACCAGTTCTTCTATCAGTTCTCCTCTTTCTTTCTAACGGGTGGATTTGATTATGCTGACTCCGATGCCAATGGGAATCCGATCGGTTTGATCACAACGTTTCAAACACCTGACAGCCAGTCTGGGCTCAACCTCACAATTACCCTTAGGCACCAACCAGATAAGGATGCCGCTGGAGTTGATCTCGGACTTATTGAAAATGCTGGTGGCGAAACGGATATTGAAGTCACATTCAATGTAGTGGTTCAGTAAATTCCTGACCTCCGTTCGGTTTAAACCGAACGGAGGTCATTTCTTCCAATGAAACACTTTACGTTTTTCCTTTTCTTGTTTTTCCTTCTTCCCTTTTGGGTAAATGCTCAGAAATGCTCGCTTTCCATCTCTGGGAAACTGGTGGATGAAAGCACAGGCATTCCGATGGCTTATGGAACCATTTACGTGGAAGAAATACAGTCTGGAGTGGCATCAGACAGCACAGGAACGTTTAAGTTGAGTAATCTGTGCAAAGGCGATTATCACCTACGTTTCAACCATATCGGTTGCGAAACGCATACAGTTTACGTCTCTCTTTCTAAAGACACGGTCGTTCAAATAAGCATGCACCACCATAGCGAATTGGTGGATGAAGTAATGGTGCATGACCACCGATCGCAGAACGAAACGGCCGCCAGTTCAACCATCGACCAGAACACCATTAAGGAAGAAGCCAACAAGGATTTTTCTCAAATGCTGGAGCAAATGACGGGAGTGAGTAGCATCAAAACAGGTTCGGGCGTATCAAAACCTGTGGTCCACGGACTCTCGGGAAATCGCGTAGCCATTTTGAACAATGGAATTGCGCAAAGTGGTCAACAATGGGGAAATGATCATGCACCTGAAATTGATCCCTACGTGGCCGAACACATTTCTGTGGTAAAAGGCGCCTCTGCCCTTGCCTATCCTGGCGGTTCGTTGGGTGGTGTGATATTGGTGGAACCAGACGCCATTGGCAACGACCCACATTTGCATGGCGATGTGAATTACATTTTTCAGAGCAATGGTTTGGGACATACGCTCAACGCCCGTTTGCAGAAGCACAGCAAATGGGCTGCTTGGCGCGTTTCAGCTACAACCAAGGTCATTGGTGACAGAAAAGCACCGGACTATTACTTGACCAATACAGGAAAAAGGGAATACAACGTGGCTGCGCAACTTGAAAAGCGCTTTAGTCCGAAGTGGGAAATGAAGCTGTACTATAGCCTTTTCAACACTGAAATTGCTATTCTGCGAGGTTCCAATATTGGCAACCTAAGCGACCTTGAAGAAGCCATTGGAAAGGACGTTCCTTTCTTTACAAAAGATCATTTCTCGTACGCCATCAGCGAACCTCGGCAAACCGTTCAGCATCACTTACTGAAGCTGGAAAGTCAGCATATTTTCAACGAACATCAAAGTCTCAGCCTTACCTATGGCGGACAGGTGAATAATCGGAAAGAGTTTGACGTGCGAAGAGCAGACCGCAGCACACTTCCTGCGCTCAGCCTGTTGCAATGGGATCAATACCTCGAAGGTGTTTACAAGCACTTCTTCGATCACGGAAGACAATTGAAAACAGGCGTTCAACTTAGGATGACTGATAATACCAACAGCTCTGAAACTGGAATACTTCCACTAATTCCAGATTATCGAGCGTATAAAACTGGCGTCTTTGCCATATTTCAAGAAGAAAAAAGACGGATGCTGTATGAAGTTGGTGCCCGCTACGACCTGAACCATCTGCAAGTAGTGGCCATCTCCACTTCCCTTCCAAGAGAGATTGAGCGGCACTATCACACATTCAACAATTACAGTTTGGCGGCAGGAGTCCGATACAGGATTCTTCCGCAGGTAAAATTGAATCTAAACCTTGGGCACGTGCTCCGATCGCCAGAAGTGAATGAGCTTTATAGCGCAGGCTTGCATCAAGGCGTTAGCGGAATTGAGGAAGGAAACAGAAATCTCAAGAACGAACGTTCTACGAAAGCCGTGCTTTCTGCCGATTGGAATTTGAAGAAAAAACTGTTCGTGCAAGTGCTCGGATACTTTCAGTACATCAGCAATTTCATCTACCTACAGCCAGAAGATGAATTCAGATTGACCATCCGCGGAGCGTTTCCATTGTTCACCTATCAGCAAACAGATGCAACGATTGCTGGACTGGATGCCTTGGTTTCTTATGAGCCCATCGAAAGCATCCGACTTGTGGCGAAATATTCGTTTTTACAGGGCGATGATGTGCGAAATAAAAAGCCTTTGGTCTATATGCCGTCAAATAACCTATTCGGCTCCCTGTCCTACTCGTTCAAAGACGGGGAAACGATGAAAAATCCTTCCATCAGCATCAATGGCCGATACATTTTTAAGCAAACGCACCTGAATACCGATCAGGATTTCATGGCTGTTCCGAACGGATATTTTCTGCTGGGCGCCAACATTGGCACCACTTTTAAATTGAAGAAAGCGAAACTGCGTTGTTCTATTTCGGGCGAAAACCTGTTGAATACCGCCTATCGCGATTACATGAACAGACAGCGCTATTTTGCAGATGAAACGGGGTGGAATGTGAATCTACAGCTGAACTGCTCGTTCTGATCTGAACTATACCACGAAATACATCTCCATTTCTCCCTTGCCTTTTGCTTTTATTTTCCCACGGCTTTCAAAGGTGAATTGAGCATCATCTTTCAGTAACTGGTAAGTGGTTTCCGAAACGTTCACCTTCCCCACTTCACCACTGCTTTCCATTCTGGCTGCCACATTCACCGCATCGCCCCAAATATCGTACTGGAACTTTTTCTGGCCTACAATACCAGCCACAACCGTTCCCGTGTGAATGCCCACGCGCATCTGGAAAAATTGCTCGCCTTTGGCTTTTTTCTCCGCTTCGCGATCAAGCATGAATTTCTGAATCTTGATGGCAGCACTAACTGCATCCTGTGCATGCGTTTCTTTCGGACTAGGAACGCCACTTGCCGCCATGTACGCATCGCCAATGGTCTTGATCTTTTCTATTCCGAATTCGCCCATCACTCGATCGAAATAACTGAAGCACTGGTGTATTTCGTTCACAAGTTCTTCAGGACTCATTAATTCTGAAAGTGAGGTGAAACCGCTGAAATCGGTGAAAAGCACCGTCACATTATCAAGCCTTTTTGCCTTAGCCGTTCCGTATGTTTTTAACTCTTCCGCAATCTTCGCTGGAAGGATATTCAGTAACAGGTGATCGGACTTTCTCTTTCCGCGGTAAATGACAACTGCCAACGCTCCCATCATCAACAGCACAAATCCGATGGAAGCCAAACCGATACGTTGGTTCTGGATATGTTTTTCTTGAATGATCTGCGTTTTTACAAACTTGAGACTATCGGCCAATTGTTGTCGTTCAAACACAAAATTCATCTCCAATCGGGTCAATTCCTTCGTCCTTGCATGACCGTAAATAGAATCGCGTGCTTTGATGGACATTCGGTAATAATCCAGCGCCTTGTCTGGTTTATTCAAGCCATCAAATATTTCGGAAAGACAGAGACAGCTTTCTTGAATACCGTAATTATTCCCTTCTTCTAAGGAAAGCGAATAGGCCCGATCGCACCACTCCAACGCCTTTTCAGGCTCATTCATTTTCAGGTAGAGATTGCCAATGGGCATGGAAGCTTTTATCACGTTCATCCGTGTGCCTTTTTGAACGCTGAGGCGATAACCTTCCTTATAAGATGCAAGTGCTTCTTCAATCTTGCCTTGGCCCTCGCTGCAATCGCCAATGTGCCGTAACGAAACGGCTATCCACGAGGTGTCTTTCACTGCTTTCCAAATACTCATACTCATTGTATGATATTGTAAGCCAAGGTCAAAATCGCCTTGATCGGCATAGAGCGTTCCTAAATTGTTGTAGAGTACGCCTAATGCAACGGAATCGCCCAAATGCTCGCGGATTGAAAGGCTCTTGTTGTAATATTTGATGGCAATCGAGTAATCTGTTTGAGCATGATGCACAGAGGCAATGTAATTGTAGCTATCTGCCATGCCAGCAGAATCGGACATTGCTTCCTGAATAAGCATGCCTTCATGAAAAAATTCAAGCGCATCCGAATATCTCCCCTGGTACATTCGAGTGACTCCTAATTCGCTTAATGAATTTGCAATTAGCGGTCGGTTACCAGAAAGCTTACTCAAATGAAGTGCATTCGAAAGCGATTCGAAGGAGACATCATATCCTCCAGCTTTTCGCTGACTTTTCCCATCTGCAAGTAGCGTTTTGATCTCGGAAATATTGACGGACAGCTCTTCATCCACATGTTGCTGAGCAGAAACCAAACCTGGCTGCGCGAACAATAACCAGCAGCAACTGACCAAGAAGACCAGATGATGCGAACTCAAAGTAAGTTTATTCAACAGTGCTTTGATCATGAGCTTAGCGGACAGTAAATGTAGCCCGAAATGAGAAAGATTCTCATGAACGATCTGGCTTACCTCCTATCTTAAATCGCTAAATAATCACCGAATTTGCCGATAGCAAGTGTTAATTTAACAATCAAATAGGGGCATTGAACGAATTTATTTTATAAACAATGACTACATTTCAAAACCAATAAAAACCAATGAAAAAGACTCTCCTTTCCTTTCTAATGGTGGCGACTGCCATAAGCTTAAACCTTAGCGTTACTGCACAGACCATATTCCCTGTAAAGGACAGCCCTAGGAATATGACGCCCGAATATGCTTTGGAGCAAACCAAGACCTACTTACCTACCTGCGGATTCAGTAGCGCCTATATCCAAACCAGTGACCTGCAGGAGCTGATGAAGGTGAAAAACTGCGTGGGAATTCGGTTTTACGTTTCAATGGAAAATCCGAAACAACGATTTGCAGCGGTGATAGCAGTTGCCATCAAATCGAACGGACAGGAAATCGGTGACTTCTTGGAAAGAAAATACCACTTGGCAAGACCCTTGGATGACCATTATCCTGATGAATTTGTGAAGATGAATCTGAGTTCAGCCAAAAAATGCGTCTACTACTTGAGAGATGGCGTAGCAGGCCTTACACCGTATGCTGCATATCTTGGAGTAGAAAGCATCAATGCACTTTTAAACACTCCGGGAGCTACGGGTATTCGAATCTATTCGTCCGGATACGACACGCTTAGAACCATGGCCTTTGGAGCCGTTAAATATGAAAACAAAGAGGTTAAGGACGTGGGAGGTAATTACCTGCAAAGTTCGTTGCCATGCCCTGTTGATTGCGGAGGAGATCCTTACATCCTTTGGAATCGTTAAACCACTTTTTCGAATACTAACCCAATCAATCCAAGTAATGAAAACACTACGCAACTTCGGCATACTCATGTTGGCAAGTGTGTCTATTTCCATCGGAATTGCACAAGCACAAACTCCGATGTACTCTTCGCCAGAACCAACGGAGCAAAGCCCAATACAGGTAAAAAAATCGGATGCCATCAGCGAGGCCACATCAGTAAGCAAAACCTGCGGATACAACCAAGCCTATATTTCAATCAAAGACCTGGAAGCACTGCTTTCTCCCAGTAGCTGCGTAGGTATTCGAATCTACAATGCAAAAGAAAGTTCAGACCAGCAGAATTCTGACATCATCGCTGTGGCCGTAGACCAGAATGGGAAAGAGATAGGTTCAACATCTAAATATTTGAACGCAAAATCGTACGATGAGAATCAAAGCTGTCCATCAAGGCGAATCGGAAAAAGCAAAGCAGTGGGTTGCGTCAAGAACATTACCAACTCAAGCCTCAATTACCAAAAAGTATTCTTCAGCAAAGCCGTTCTCAAAGAGCGAATATCTGTTAGCGGAATGACCGGTATCATGGTTATCCCCGGAGAGCTTTCTGGAGGCAGCACAATGATGATCTGTGCCGCTGCGCTTGATGGTGGTAAACTAACTGCGTTGGAAGCCAATTTTCTAAAAAGCCAACTGCCATGTCCTACGGATTGTGGTGATTCTGGAAATTACTTGGTTGAACCAAAGTAGCGCTTCAAGTAATTCTCTAAACATTTCATACACTTGTTCGGTTAAGCAGTGCTGATTGCACTAGCAAAGATTCATCTATGTACGTAAAACGGAATTACAGCTTCTCAATGACCTTCAGGTGGTCAAAGTGGCCATTCATTGTAGGTTTCTTTTATGCTTTGGCGCTATGTACTGCCCATGCCATATTCGACATTCATTTTGCATTGCCATGGCAGCCGATAAGTGTTATCGGTATTGCGGTGGCGTTCTATCTTGGCTTTAAAAACAATAGCTCCTACGACCGAACCTGGGAGGCACGCAAAATTTGGGGTGGAATTGTAAACGATAGCCGATCTTTTGGTGCACAGGTGGTTTCCTTTGTGCAAGGAGAGAATGCTGACGCGATCAAGAAGGAATTGATCTATCGTCACGTTGCTTGGCTCACTGCCCTTCGTTATCAATTACGATTGAGCCGAGAATGGGAACATACCGAAGATCGGATACAAGGAAAATTTGCACCCAACATTTGCGAAGAATACATAGAAAATCTTGATGGAGAATTACTCAAGTTTCTTCCGCCATCTGAGGTTGAGCAGTACAAAGGCAAGGCAAACACTGCCACGCAGATATTGGTCACGCAATCGAAGCGTTTGCAAGACTTGAAGGACCAATGTCTGTATGAAGATTTCCGACACATGGAACTGGTACATCTGATCTCAAACTTCTACGATGGACAAGGCAAGTCGGAACGGATCAAGAACTTTCCGTTCCCCCGTCAGTATGCTTCTACTGCCCTTTGGCTCACCTTCGTATTCTGTGGATTGCTCCCTTTCGGAATTATGGATGTTTTCCACGATATGAGTGGTGCGGCATTCTGGGTGTGCCCGTTCATTGTAGGATTGGTCACTTGGATTTTCTTCCTGATGGAAAAGATCGGAGATTATTCTGAAAACCCGTTCGAAGGAACCTACAACGATGTGCCGATCACGACCATTTCGCGTGGTATTGAGATTGATATGCGCGAAATGATCAACGATACGGACATTCCCGGACCGATCCCTTCAGAGAATGGATTTTCGCTTTAAGAAGCTCGTTAATCGAGAATCTGCACACTTGTCATTCGGAGGCTCCCTCATTTGTCATTCCGCGGAACGAGGAATCTTATTGCTCGATTAAAAGAAATGCTTCAGTTCCTTCGGTAAAACTTAGGACAAGCAGCATGACAGACGAGATTGCTTGTACGTTTCAAGAATCGTAAATCTTTCAATCTAATCTTCAAGTACCTTCGTCAGAACACAATCTGAAGCCTTTGGAGGTTATTGAATACCTACCCCTTTTCATCTTCCTAGCCTTACTAGCCGAAATTCTTGGCACAGTTGGCGGTTTCGGTTCGTCCTTGTTTTTCGTGCCTATTGCCAGCTACTTTCTCGATTTCCATTCCGTACTCGGTATTACGGCCATATTCCATGTGTCCAGCAACATCACCAAAATTGCCTTCTTTAGAAAAGGATTTGACAAGAAAGTGATACTCTCACTTGGCATTCCGGCAGTACTGTTCGTGATTATCGGTGCTTATATCAGCAAGTTTTTGGCATCCGAAATCCTTGAAATAGCACTGGCAGTATTTCTTATAGGAACCAGCCTTACATTTCTCATATTCAAAAAGTTAGAGGTAAAACCAACGGTAGCCAACTCCATTGGTGGCGGTGTGCTTTCGGGGCTTGTTGCTGGCGTGCTCGGCACTGGTGGCGCCATCCGTGGAATAACCCTTGCAGCCTTTAATATGAAGACAGAGGTTTTCATTGCCACATCTGCCATCATCGACCTTGGCATTGATGCCAGCCGAAGTGTGGTTTACACGCTCAACGGCTACGTGCATTTTCACGACCTCTACCTCATCCCCATCCTGCTGGTGGTGAGTATTCTTGGAACGTACATCGGCAAGAAGATTCTGGAACGTATTTCTCAGGAGCAATTCAAATCAACCGTTCTTATTCTGATTCTCATCACCGGGGTCATCACTCTTGGGAAGGTTATTTATGACTTTGTGTAAGCATTAAGACCCTTCCAGTGTAATTCTGTCATGAGCGCTATAGCCCCTTGGATTGGCGAAGAACGATTATCGATTAACGAATTGCGATTGTCACCGTTAAAGATCATCACTCCATTGGTAATCAGTATGCTTGAACTTGCTGAATGCATAAATCGTCAATCACAGTTCGTTATTCGCTAATCAGATCTAGCATCACCCTGAACTTGTTTACTCCCATAGGTCGTGAGTTCGCAAGCTCGGTTCAGGTTCTAAACAGATGCTGAATCAAGTTCAGCATGACCTAGACTGTTCACATAAACGCAGGGCAATCAACCGCACTTCCCTTTCGCTTGTAGGTACCGTTTTTCGTTTTTCCCGAATTCCTTTTTCCCTTTCCGCAGGCAGGATTCTTGAATAGCGTGATCTTCACACTGGCGTAGATGTTTCCAGAATTCACGTTCATCGGAACGAAGAATGGCAGGATATTATCCGAACCGATGGTGACGCTGTAGAATCGGAATGCTAGTCCGAGCTGTGGCGAACGGTAATCGTAGAGCGAAATCGGCAACGAAGCTTCGAACCATTTTGACTCGAATCGTGGGGTAATGCCAATCACGCTTCGTCTGATTCCAGTGGTTGTGGTATTCAGTTTGAAGCCTTGGACCCACGTGGCATTGATATAGAATTTCTTCCCAAGATTGTAATCGAACTGAACGGAAACCGCACTTGGCAAGGCTGCACCATAACGCGTTCCCGTTCGCATGCTTCCAGCATCTGAAGCAAACTGCGATGCAATCAAAGCATCAATATCACCGATGCCATTCACCTCTGCGTTCGGGTAATCGGTCCATGTTGTGCTCGCATTCTGTAAGGTGCGGATGAGCGAATTCTTATTGAAACTGATGCCGCCCAGATCGAGAACAGACACTCCTATCTTGTACCTGTAATCGATGGTTCCACAGTTTGATTGTGCCGTGTGTGGCGCGTAATCGCCTACTTCTTCCAACATGCGTTTGTAGGTCACCCCTAGGTCGACCGAAAACCCATGTCCGTTTGCAAAGCCAGGTTCGGTAATGGCATACTGACCATTGAGGTTGCTGATGTTCCAATCCTGATCGTTGACCACTGTATGGTCCAATTCATCCAAATACATGCTCATGTGGCCAATTCCCATCAGGTAGTTGGCCGTTCCGCCCACATTTATCATGTCCTTGCCTTGCTGATAGATGATGCGGCCATAACTCGCACCGATCTCCGCCCAAGCCGTGGCAAAGGCACCCATCTTTTGCTGCGAATACGTAATGCCCTGCTGCGGATTGTAATCCAAGCCTTCGTACACGTACACTGCCGATGGCTCTAAGAAATCCTCGAACGAAACGAAGGTGCGTGCGGCAGTATGGAATCCGAAAGCATTCTTGCCTTGACTCAAGGTGAAACCAGGTCCATCCACACGCGCGTTGACCACGCCATGCTTCTCCTTTCCGTTCATCCTATAAAGTGGCGTTGGGTAATTATTCTGCGGAACATTCTTCCAGAAATAGAAATTGTCTTTACTCAGATAGACGAAGTTGTTCCAAGCAAAGACATCTACCCCTACGAGATTGATATCTAACCACGCCTTGCTATCCACCATACTCGATGGATTGAGCGGCATTCCCGTGGTTCCTGCATAATTACTGTTGGCCAGCCCTAAGCGCTCTTGGGCCGAAGCAGTTGTTGCACCTAAGACGCAAGCAACTTGAAGGAGGTTCTTGGCATTCATGGTTCGGTGTTTTTGGTTGATACAAGAACCTCAGATGCGCATTAAAAAGTATTACAGAATTGCGATTTGATTTAATGATGTAGCATGTTTGCAACATATCTTCAACTTTTGAAGAACACACGATGATTTTCAGGCGGACGCATTACTTCGTGTATTTCCTGCTTTCCATGGCTTTATGGACGGCTTGGAGCGTGGTGATGCTTTATCAACCTGAGATTTCCACTACGGAGAGTTATTCCAGAGGAATTGCCCGAATAGCGGCACTGCTCATTCCCTCTGCCCTGTTCCTTTGGTTCAATCCTGAGTTCCGAAAGGAAGGGAATCTGATTCGCTCCATCCTTGTTGGCGGATTGCTTGCCTTGGCGCTCTATCTCGTTCATCGCTTCACTCACATGATTCCAGTTGAAGCAAGGCTACCAACGGCTGCTGCCATTTGGCTCAATTGGGTCATCGGTTCTCCCTTTGCCGAAGAAGTGTTCTTTCGTGGAATTGTGCTGAGGCAGGAACTCAAAACGAGATCAGCATGGTTGTCCATTCCGATCTCGGCCACTTGCTTCATGCTGTTTCATTTACCTTCGTGGATCATCGTTCAGCAGCAGCCAATGCTGGAACTGGCAATTAATAGTCTCAGCATATTTGTCTACGGCCTTGTGTTCGGAGTAATCTATTGGCTTGCCCGTTCCATTTGGACCACCTTCATTCCGCATAGCGCCAATAACCTGATTGCACTACTGATCAATCCGCTTTGATGGATGCTGCGCGACTGTGGGATAAGCACACTTTACACACATTTACACTCGCTTTTCACTGTTTTACATAGAAGATGCTGTGGTCGGGTTTTGGATGCTGAGTTTTGTTCCAGCTGATGGACGAGCTGTATCGTCAGAGCACCAAACAATCGCATGATGAAAAAAGAAAAGACCCTATTGCCCATGCTGGTGGCATGCTTCGTTGCCTTCACTTCCTGTGGTCAGAATGAAGCTACAAGTACACAAGTGGTTGAAGTATCAACAGAAGAAGCCGCAACAAACAATGATGCTTATGCTGAACCACACCAATATGGTGGATGGTACTGTCCAGACAATCTGAGGAACTTCCCTCCTATGGACATACAGGATCTTGATAAGATCAAGGTAGTGGCAGACCGTTTACCAACTTTCGAAGAAACACGTAATGGCACATCGCTCATGTACTTCGATACGGCCAAAATACCCAATGCCCGACCATTGCTGATCTCGCTTCCGAGAGTGGCCAGGATCTACTCCGAGCACAGTGGCTTCAACGAACTGATCATCGTGATACAGGCAGTGATAGCTGGCACCGATACCGTAGTAGGTTTTCGCTATCCGAATGGCGGAAACGGTTCTGCGTGGTACGGACAGCTCAGTTTTCTTTCGGAAGAAGAAGTATCCAATTTGGGACCAGCACCCATGATCCATTTGGAGTCGAAAATAAATGCTTCGAAGGAAAAAGTATGGGAAGCATTTATCCGCACATCCTACGCCAAAGAACTGGCCGAACGTTTTGATGAACATGCCTTTTTCGAATCTGCTTGGACACCCGATTCGCAGCTTCATCTGAGCTTAGAGTCGGACAGCCTGCGCGCCAAAGGCATCATTACCAGTTTGTGGGGAATGCTTTACCTACAGATTGATTACGATCGTATGGGTTTTCACTACAGCGAAAAAATGACGCTGATGGAGAACGAGGACCGTCAATCATCGTTGCATTTTGTAGCTGGTCCTTATCCAAAAAAAACGGAACTCCAGAAAGTAGCCTGGGAGATCTGGATTGATGATGTGAAGAAAGTAAGCGAAGGATTAGGAGTTAGGTTTTAGGGCTTAGGTATTAGCGATGGCCATACGCACGTCATTGCGAGGAAGTATGACGAAGCAATCCCCTTCTGACACCACCAGACTCTCTACGCGCGTCATTGCGAGGAAGAATGACGAAGCAATCTGATTCTTAGACCACCGGATTCTCTATGAGATTGCTTCGTGCCTCGCAATGACGGATGCTTATGATGGATGATCTACGGGCGTCATTGCGAGGAAGAATGACGAAGCAATCTCCTTATGACACCACCAGACTATCCATTTGTCACCCTGACGGAGGAAGGCTCTCGTTTCATTCTCATAACGAAAAAAAACACCCTATCCCTAGATGGCGGGATAGGGTGCAAAGCTAGCGACAGCCCCTTCTATACCACTACTGATTTAGAAGTGCCGCAGCTCATTATCATCAGGTCACGGTCATGATCACCACATCAGAGTAGCCACCATAACCTTTGGTGCCTTTTGCGCGCACGCGCACTTCGTATTGCGAAAGTGGTTTCAGATTCTTGATCTCGATGTTGGCAGGCTTGGTAGCTATGGTGACCCAAGGCCGTTCTTCCACGATGTCAGAACCCGTTCCCGTACCAGTGTCTTCGCCACCAGGAATGGGAGGAACGGGAGGCACAGGTATAGGCACAGGTATAGGCACAGGCGAGGTTTTAAGTTGTTCTATCAAACGCACATCCACTTCATAAAAACCAACATTTTTTACGCGTTTCCATCTCAACTTAAGCGCAGCCGAAATTTCCGTATTCAATCTCCTTACAGCTTCTATCTTAGGCATATCGCCAGCACTGGCCCGTGCTTTCGTATGCCTGAATCCTGAACTAAGAATGATGTCCGTGTCGCCATCGGCCACATCGGTCACATAATTCCGAAACTTTCGCACCATGTCATCCACTATGCGCTCTTTGGTGCGCATCAAGGCAATCTGCGACCTACCTCCATTTTGGGCATTATCTACAGCTATTTGCTGCTCATTGATGGCCAAGAGAAAATCGGCATACGGAATGGGTGGATCGCCAAATAGGGCTAGATTAGACATCTTTGAATGGATGTCGCGCTCCTCTGGAGCTTTATCCTCAATCGTACGATTGAAGTTGAACACTGCTTTGTAATAGCTCATCGCATTTACGGGTTGTGCAGTGGTAGAAAGGGGCACCCCAAAGATAACATGTATTTTTTCTTACATGATACCTTGCTGAGTGATTTTTTTTTCTAAAAATGTAAAATAATTTCATTTTTAAGTTCAAAATAGCCCCAATATTTTTTCAATGAATTTTCAATTTTTCGGCAAAAATCCCGTCTAAACCTTGTTTTTAGCGGCCGCGCCAAGGGCTGAAAACGCCCAAAAACGGCAATTTTTTGCGCTGCTAAAGAGCCATTTTTCGCGCTAACACCACTATTTTCAAGCCTTCTTTTTCGGTAGATTAACATGTCCAGCCATTTTTCATGCTTGCTTTTTCGGTAGATTAACATGTCCAGCCATTTTTCATGCATTCTTTTTCGGTGGATTAACATGTCCAGCCATTTTTTAAGCTTGCTTTTTCGGTAGATTAACATGTCCAGCCATTTTTTAAGCTTGCTTTTTCGGTAGATTAACATGCCCAGCCATTTTTTAAGCTTGCTTTTTGGCTGCGTAGCCTTAGGCAAGGCCTTGCTCCCTAGGCTTCGACTGCGCTCAGCCTACCCCCGTACCCTGAGCGAAGTCGAAGGAGCGTACCCTGAGCGAAGTCGAAGGGAACGGAAGAACAGAGACCCCTCCTGACCTCCCCCAAGGGGAGGGAATTAGGGAACAGAAGAACAGATGAACAGAAAAACAGAGGAACAGAAGAACAGAAGAACAGAAGAACAGAAGAACGGAAGAACGGAAGAACAGAGTAATTGAAAAAGTGCTAATACCTAACTCCTAATACCTAACTCCTAGCACCTAACTCCTAATACCTCTAACCTCTAACCTCTAACCTCTAACCTCTAAGCTCTAAGCTCAATCAGCCCTTTGCGCCAACTTCGCGTCTTTGCGGTTAAGGAAAAGAGACCCCTCCTGACCTCCCCCAAGGGGAGGGAATTCGGGAAAGGAAGAACAGAAAACGCCTTTGCGCCCTTCGCGCTAACTCTGCGTCTTTGCGGTTAAGGGAACGGAAGAACAGAGGAATTGAAAAAGTGCTAATCGCTAACTCCTAATACCTAATACCTAAAACCTAGCAAGAAACTCTTGCATAAATGGATGAAGGGTGTTAAGTTAGCATTGTGAAAGCAATGGCCAAAAAGCAAAAACGACCCGTGAGGGCCGCTTCGAATGTTTTCACAACGGAATAATCCTTTAGTAAGATGAATGGAAACGTATTGGAAAAAGAAACCCCGAGTTGCCCCAGGGTAAAAGTATTCACTACGGAATAATCCTTATTGTGATTTGCTAATGCCAAATGTAACAGATTTAAAACAAACAAGACATGAAAAATATTCTTGGATTTGATATTGGCACCAACTCAATCGGTTGGGCTCTGATAAATTATGATTTCGATGTCCAGCAAGGTGAGATAGTTGATGTGGGGAGTAGAATTATTCCGACAGATACCACATTATTGGGTGCTTTCGAGACCGGCCAATCAGCATCAAAGAATGAAAACAGAAGGATGGCGCGGGGTGCAAGACGGTTGCGCCAACGCTACAAACTAAGGAGGTCAAGGCTTGTGGATGTGATGAAACTACTAGGCTGGCTGCCCCATAGCTATGTGGTTGGCAATGGTATTCCTGTTTCAAATGAGCGACTGGAACAATTGAGAATCTATTTTGGGGTTAGCGGAGAAGAAGGGACTGACATACCGCATGATTGGCTGGTCTATTTTCTGAAAGAGAGAGGGTTAATGGAAATGCTTGCCCCTGCTGAGCTTGCACGAGTGCTATATCATTTCAATCAACGAAGAGGATTCAAAAGCAACAGAAAGACTGATGCTGTGAACCCAATGGAAGATGAAGCGGATATTCCTAACCGTACAAGGGAAAAAACTGTTGAGCGAGTTTCCATTAAAGATGTGGTCGAAGGTGATAGACAAAAAGGCAAGACCATTTACAACGTGCTCTTAAGTGATGGACGTGAGGGTACTATCCTGAGAGCCACACGCCCTGATTGGATAGGACAGGAATTGGAACTTGAGATCACCCGTATAGTCAATAAGGCAAAAGAGACCCGCTATGAATTCAGGCAACTTGCGAATAATGACAAGGATAAGTGGGCCAAGCAAAAACTTGCACGAGAATTGGCCATAGCCAATTTTAAAAGGGATGTAATGCCCAAAGGACATGTCAGCTCATATTACCTCTATGAGCTGAAAAAGGACCCGACATTCATCATTAAAGATGTGCCTATTGATAGAGCCCACTATGAAAATGAGATACGGGCAATTCTGCATAAGCAGGTGGAACTGTATGAGAAGGCAGGCAATCCGCTGATGACCACAGATACGCTGAGCAAGATCGCAACCGAACTTTATCCTGGAGAAAATCCGACAAGGAGGGATGAGCTCCAAAAGAAAGACCTTGTGTATATTCTACTGGATGACATCATCTATTATCAACGTCCGTTGAGGTCGCAGAAAGGCAGCATTGCTGTCTGTCGCTATGCCAAGAAGAATTTCCGTTACAGGGATGATAAGGGATTGACACATCAGGCCTACTTTAAGTCAGCACCGATAAGTAGCCCCATATTTCAAGAATTCAGAATATGGCAAACGATCAACAATCTACGGATTGTGGAGCGGGAGTATCGCGACCCTAAAGGAAGACTGAAAACTGACCGAGACATCAGCCATGATGCATTCACCACCGAAGCGAAAGAGAAACTATTCGACCTATTCAACGGAAAGGAGAAGGTAAATCAGAAACAGATACTCGATACTGTGAGCAAGGCAACCGGAAAAAAATATCCGGTCGATCAATATCTGGTCAGTAATTTCAGAAGCAGAGAAGACAGTGAAATGCCAGGCAACGAAACGAAAGTTGTCATCACCCGCGCATTGAAGCGCGTTGAATTAGATGATAAAACCATAGATGCCATCCTAGCGGATAAGGACAAGTATGATCGTCTGTGGCACATTCTCTATTCCCTTGAAGACCCGAAACATGTTTCCAAAGCCTTGGTCACGCAAGTGGGCATAGATACGGACAAAGCAGAGAAACTGTCCCGTACAAAGGCATTCAAGAGTGGTTATGGCTCTCTAAGCAGCAAGGCCATGAAACAACTACTTCCGCTGATGAAATGCGGTAAGTATTGGAAATGGGAAGCTATAGATAAGGCAAGCAGAAGTCGATTGGAGAAGATTTTCACTGGTGAGTTCGATGAAGGAATAAGCGACCATGTTCGAGAACTATTCTCTGCATCAAACATTTCAGACAAGAATGCATGTCAGGGTTTTGCTGTCTCCATGGCCGCCTATTCCGTATTCGGTATTCACAGCGAAAAAGAACGCGGGGTTTACGACCGTCCAGAAGACATCCAAAGAATGAAACCATTCGAACTTCGCAACCCTATCGTTGAACAAGTTGTCAATGAGACCCTGATGATCGTCAGGGATGTTTGGAAAAAGCATGGCGTACGCCCGTTTCAGATACATCTTGAGCTGTCTCGCGACCTGAAGAAGAATGCGAAAGAGCGTGAAGCCATATCGAAGCGTATCAGTGAAGATGAAAAGACCAACAGACGCATTGCAGCCATTCTCAATGAACTGCGTCTCGGAAATCCTCAGAGCATCAGCGATATTGAACGCATGAAACTGACGGAGCGGCAATCAGTCGAACAGGCTGAACAAAAGTCAAAGGACAAATATTTTGAGGCCATCAAATTCAAAAAGCCAGCCGAACCTACCAAAGCTGAGATAGAAAAATATAAGCTGTGGGCATCCCAGAATTTCCGTTCACCGTACAGTGGTAAAACGATCTCATTGAGCGGGCTTTTCAATAAACGAGAGTATGACATAGACCACATTATTCCAAAGTCGCGTTGGTTCGATGACTCACTGGACAATAAGGTCGTGGTTGAAACCTCTCTCAATAAGGAGAAAGGACAGATGACCGCCATGGAATACATGCTTTCCAATAAGAACCTGACGGGGAAAAGGATGAGGACAAAAGATTACGAGGATTATGTCAGCAGATACTTCAGTGGAAAGAAAAAACGGCTGCTACTAAGTGAAGACGTGCCTGACAGCATGATAAACCGTCAACAGTCTGATACCCGATACATCGGGAAAAAACTCAATGAGCTACTTGCAGGTATTCCGGAATACCAGACAAAACCTATCGTTCAGACCAACGGATCCATCACCAGTGAACTCAGACATAAATGGGGATTGGATGATATGTTCAAACAATTACTGCTTGAGCGGTATGAGCGTTTGGAAAGAAACATGAACCCTGCTTTGGAGCGTGGAGAAGATGGTTTTGAGAATTATTGGGATTATGAAGATCAGTTAGGCAATGACAACAAACCAACAGGCAAGAAGATATTGAAGCTGAAGGACTGGAGCAAGCGAATCGACCATAGACATCATGCCTTGGATGCTATCACCATTGCCTGTACCACTGACACACACATCAAATATCTGAATGACCTGAATGCTGCACACTACAGACCCCGTAAAGATGAGGACGGCAATATTGTCACATACAGGAAACTGCTCATCGAGAAAGAAGGTGATGACGCTGCAAACCGAAAGTTCCGATTGCCATGGACAGGATTCACCGACAGTGCCAAGGATGCGCTTTCCAGTATCGTCATTTCCTACAAGCCGTCACTTAAAAATGACCGTTTCCTAGTTGGAAGAATACGGAACCGCATTACCAAGTTTGTCAAAGAGAACGGGACATGGAAAAAGAAAACGGTAAAGGCCGAGGGGAATCATGCTGAAGCGTTTTCGTCTTATGTGCGAGTGCCTTTGGGAGCTGGGGCCAACTATGGTACTATTGGCATTAAACAGTATGACAAGAATGTTTCCATAAAGAAGGCTCTTCAAAATCCCGAACTCATAGCCAAACCCGCTATAAGGGAAAAGATTGTTCAAATACTGAAACAATATAGTGACAATCATAAACAGGCAGAACAGTTTCTACTAGAATATCCTTTGACCGATCACCATGGCAATCCCATGTCCATCGATCTACTGCAAAAGACTATTAGAACGGTTGACATACATGAAGCATTGCGCAACGTTTCTTTTATAACCGATACAACCATCAAAAAACAAATGCAACGGGCCCTATCTGTGTCAAGCGGAAACAGAAAAGACGCTGCCGCCTATCTTTCCGAGAATCCGTTCCTTAATTCTGCTGGGGAACCCGTGTCGGAAGTAGAGATCTCTTTACCTTATAAAACACCATTGTCAGCCAATAGGGTGGACATAGACACTAAGTGCAATCATCAATGGATCGAGAACAACGTGGTCAGTGGAAGTGTAAAGAAGGCACTGATAATGCATTTGAATACGTATTCAAGAATTGATGAAAATGGCAAGGAATTGAAAGGTGCTGAAGTTGCTTTCGATGCCGAAGGAATTGAGACATTGAACAGAAATCGAAAAGTTCCGATTCGAAAAGTAAGGGTTAAGGAAGCGATTGGTAAGAAGTATATGCTCGGAGACCTGCTAGTTCAAGCAGCCAAGGGAAGCAATCTTTTCTTCGTGGTCTATGTGAACAACGAAACGGGTAAGCATCTGATAACCGAGAACTCCTCTGTTCCCTTACACCAAGTTGTCGAAGCTCGAAAAGCCAACAGTAGTTTTGTTGAGGAAAAGGAAGGCTATAGCTGGTTCACACTATCACCCGGTGATCTTGTCTACGTTCCTGAGCCTGATGAAGAAGTAAAGACCACTGATTGGATCAAAGATAAAAACCGAATAAGCAGTAGGATATACATGGTCAAAAGCTTTACCAAGGGAGAATGTCATTTCGCACCGCAACATGTGGCTAAAGCTATTGTACCTTCAGACAGAAAGAACAAAGGAGAGATAGGATGGTACGACAAGTCCGAGTACAGCGTTGATGGAATTGCAATTAAGTCTGTTTGCATCAAGTTGAACCACGACCGTTTGGGGAATGTGAAACCAGCATAAAGATTTGAACAGCGATGATCAAACGTACCGTAGCCATCAGTTCCCCTGCCAAACTTTCTCTCAGACAGAAGCAATTGCTGATGTCCAAGTTGGATGCGCTTGGACAAAAGGTGGAAAAGACCGTGCCGATAGAAGACATCGGGGCAGTGATATTGGAAGACCCGCAGATCACCATCACCCACGGGCTGATTGCTGCGCTACTCGCCAATAATGCCGCCCTGGTAACCTGCGATGAAAAATACCACCCCACAGGCTTGATGCTCAACCTCTGTGGCAATACCACACAGGCCGAAAGCTTCCGCCATCAGGTGGAGGCCAGCCAGCCACTGAAGAAACAACTGTGGCAGCAGGTGGTAGAAACCAAGATTCAGAATCAGGCCATTGTCCTCTCCTCTTTCGGTGGCAAAGTGGAACTGCTAAAGAACACGGCCAAGAATGTAAAGAGTGGCGATACGGACAACCGCGAAGGGGTGGCAGCAGCCTATTACTGGCCACGT
>JAIPBM010000027.1 GCA_021739695.1 Flavobacteriales bacterium
CACGCAGCATTTTCAATTCGCCTTCCACCGAAAGTCCGTAACCGCTTTTGATTTCGACCGCACCTGTCCCGAGGTGCATGATCTCGTTCAATCGCTCTGTTGCTGAAGCAATCAACTCGTCTTCAGATTTACCTGCCAATTTCTTAGCGGAATTCAGAATTCCACCGCCAGCCGCAGCAATCTGTTCGTAAGTCAAACCTTTTATTCGTCCAACGAATTCCTCTTCACGAGTATCTGCAAACACCAAATGTGTGTGGCTATCGCACCAGGCAGGCAAAACGAGTTTTCCTGAAGCGTCAATCACCGCATTCGGGTCTGGCGGACACGAATCCATCGTGCCATGATCCATGATGATTCCATGTTTTACCAAAATCCATGCATTATCAATACGTGGAAGTTCGGCCATGTCTTTTCCTCGAATAGGAGATTTTCCTTCTTCCCGAACCTGAATGAGTTGTTTGATATTCTTGATAAGAAGCGCCATGTGGCAAAGAAACACGAATTAGCTAAGCTCTCGGTTTTCGGCTTGTGTGCAAAACGGCAATTACAAATACTTCATTTCCAACGATCTGAAAATGAATGCCGTATGGAAATATCTTTAGAAAGATTATTCGGACATCCGCGTATTTGATTTGAATAGTATGTGGTTCCTTGCGTAGATGAGCAGTGGAAATCGTTAGTTGCTTTTTGAACCGTTTGCCAAGCCCCGTTTTGATATCTTCATACCATGCGAAAATGTCTAGGACATCTTTTTTTGCCTCTTCGCTGAAATGGAGACGGTGGTTCATTCGTCACCGAAAATTTCACGGAGTGCCTCATCGACCTCAATCATTTTCATTTCTCCACGTTCAATCTTTTCGATTCGTTCCATCACCAGATCCTGTTGCCATTGTGGAATTTCGTATTCCTTCACAGGTGTGGCGTATGATAATGTTTTCAGAAGCTCCACGAACTCATCGTAGTGCTTGTCGTCTATGTCAACGGTAACTTTCATAGAGTTAAAGTTAAGCATTTGCCATATTGGAAAACAATCGCATGCTAAGTCAGAGTTACGCTTTGGGTTCCTTAATTTCGAGGCTGATTTCGGCCTATGAAAAATCTCGCATTACATTGGAAGATCATCATCGGACTGATACTCGGTGTCATTTTCGCCTTCATCTCAAGTTCGCTTGGTTGGAGCGGATTTGTGGTCGATTGGATCGATCCGTTCGGAACCATCTTCATCAATCTATTGAAGCTGATTGCCGTTCCGCTGGTGTTATTCTCCATCATAAAAGGAATTGCAGGACTGCACGATACGGCCAAACTGGGGCGATTGGCGGGTAAGACATTGTCGTTTTACTTGGTGACAACAGTGATTGCTGTTTCGGTTGGTCTTCTGTTGGTCAACCTCATATCGCCAGGGAAGATGGTGGATGAAGCGCAGCGTGTTGATAACCGAATTGCCTATGAAATTTGGGCGCAGGAAAACGGTGTGGAAGTAAAAGACCATAAGTGCTATCTGTGCGAAGATCAGTATGCTTCTCGTGTGGAAATTGTACGCGAATTGATGGATTCGGAAGCGCCAGATGCCAGTTTGGAATCCAAGATGCAATCGGCCAAAAGCACCAGAGATTCAGGTCCGTTACAGTTCATTGTGGACATGGTTCCGAGCAACATTTTCGCATCATTGAACAACAATGGGCTGATGTTGCAGGTCATCTTCTTCGCCATCTTTTTCGGAGTGACGCTGATCTCCATTCCTCGTGAAACGGCACAACCCGTTATTGATCTGATGGATGGAATGAATGAGGTCTTTTTGAAAATGGTTGATTTCGTGATGCAAGCCGCGCCATTCTTTGTGTTTGCGCTGCTAGCAGGTGTCATTTCCAAAATGGCTGGAGACGACCCTAGCGCGGTCATCGAAATCTTTAAAGGATTAGGTTGGTACAGCTTGGTTGTAGTGGTAGGACTTGGCTTTATGATCTTCATTTTCTACCCGTTGTTGGTAACCACGCTGTCTAAAGGCATGACTTACAGACGCTTTTTCAAAGCCATTTCGCCAGCACAGTTTTTGGCATTCAGCACCAGTTCGAGCGCAGCAACGCTACCTGTAACCATGGAATGCGTGCAGGATAATCTTGGAGTGAGTAAGGAAACAACCAGCTTTGTGCTGCCAATTGGTGCCACGGTAAACATGGACGGAACAAGTATGTATCAGGCCATTGCGGTGGTTTTTCTCGCGCAGTTTCACGCAGTTGATCTGAGCTTGACGCAACAGCTCACGATTGTGTTGACCGCAACCTTAGCTTCCATCGGTTCGGCTGCTGTTCCAAGTGCTGGATTGATCATGCTCATCATCGTTCTAGAAAGCGTTGGCCTCAATCCAGCATGGATTGCCATTATCTTTCCTGTTGATAGAATTTTAGATATGTGCCGCACCACGGTGAACGTCACAGGCGATTGTACCGTTGCTACTATTGTTGCAGGCAGCGAAGGCCAACTCAATAAAGAGGTTTGGAGTAAATTGGATTGAAAAATATTCTTATCGCGGTTGCGTTGACTGACATTAATATTTGATGATGATGGTGCTTAGGTGAAAGAAGGAAATTGCTTTCGGCTACCTTTGTTGACTGGATTTCATAATTCCTGATGAATAAGAAGAAGATAGAGAAGTTTGAGGAACCGTTAGCTGCGTATACTTCTGCTGTTCTTACAAGTGCGGAGGTTAAAAATCGCGTTTCAGCTTATTTTGCTACGCAGAAGGCTGTGAAAAAAGCTTGGCTGTTCGGCTCTTTCGCAAGGGGCGATTATGATGAGCAAAGCGATGTGGATATTCTGATCGATGTTGACAAGGATGCGCACATCACACTTTTTGATTTAGCAGAGTATCAACATGTTCTTCAAAACTCCTTGAAAAGGAAAGTGGACTTTGCGATGACAGGCGGGCTTCGAGAAGCATTTAAAAAAAATATCGCGAACGACCTTGTACTAGTACATGAAGGATAGACCGATAACTTCCAAGATCAGAGTGGAACATGCGCTGGAAGCCATCGGGCACATTCAGCGAATGACAGAAGATGTGGAATTGCAACGTTTTAAAGAAGACGTGATGATTTACTCAGCTGTTTTTTATCAATTTGCTGTTGTTGCTGAAGCCATGGCTAACGTTGATTCTGATGTTCTCGCCAAATACGATTATCCTTGGTTCAAGGTAAAATCATTTCGGAATTTCCTGTTGCACGAGTATCATTCGATAGACTTGGAAATACCTTTTGATACAATCAAGAAGGTTTTGCCAGGTCTGGAAACGACTCTAATTGAAATCCTCCAAAAAGAATTCTCCGAAACCCTTTAAAAAAAAAAAACTACTGATGAAAAAACTACTTATTGCATTCGGAGTTCTGATCGTGCTGCTTGTTGCTGCGATCATCATCATTCCTATCGTCCTTAAAGAGCCGATCACCAAAATGGTGAAGGAAGAAGCCAACGCAAACTTGGATGCCACCATCGATTTTAAGGATGTGGACATTTCATTGCTATGGTCGTTTCCCGACCTGTATGTTGGAGTGGGAGAACTTTCCATTACTGGTAAAGGCGAGTTTGAAGGACGGACACTACTCTACCTTAAAACACTTGCGTTGGATGTGGATCTGATGAGTGCTTTCAACGGTGCGCCAGTCATCAATCAGATAACATTGGCCGATGGATTGGCGAATGTGATCGTGCTCGAAAACGGCAAGGCCAATTACGATATCGTCCCGGAATCTGAAACAACGGAAACTGCCGAGGCTCCAGCCGAATCGAGTGGTCCGTTCAGTATCAAACTAAAGCAGTTTGAGATTGCAAATCTGGAAGTGATGTATTCCGATCAGCAAGGAGGGATGACGTTCAGCACTTCAAAATTGAATTTGAGCCTAAGTGGCGATTTCGGTGCTGACCGAACCAATTTGAAAACGAACGTTTCGATGGATAATGCCAAGTTGGTGAATGGCGGAATCGCCTACCTCAACGGAGTTGAACTTGCTTTGGGAGCGGAAGTGGATGCTGATCTGGCGAACAATAGCTACTCGCTGAAAGACAATGAGTTCCGAATTAACGGATTGCATCTTTCGTGGAGCGGAAACATCAGCATGCCAAATAATGATGACATCAACCTTGACCTTACCTACGGTGCTGCCAAAACGGAGTTTAAGGAAATCCTATCGTTGGTTCCTGCCATTTACGCGAAGGATTTTGCAGATGTACAGGCAAGCGGCTCTTTGGAATTGAATGGAATGGTGAAAGGTACCTACAACGAAACGAACATTCCCGCCTTTACGGCAAACGTGAAAGTGGGTAATGGCCAGTTCAAATATCCATCGTTGCCAAAAAGTGTAGATGGAATTCAAGTCGATCTGAACGTGGCCAATCCGGGTGGAGATGCTGACAAGACCGTCATCGATCTGAAGCAATTCACCTTTCAATTGGCGGGCAATCCATTTGATGTGCGTGCGCTCATCAAAACGCCCGTTTCAGATCCAAACATCGATGCTTCTTTCAAAGGAAAGATCGACCTGACCAGTTTGGCTGATGCCATTCCGATGGAAGCAGGCGATAAACTTTCGGGAACCATTATTGCCGATGCCGAGATGAAAGGAAAGCAATCGGACATGGACAAAGGACATTACGATAAGTTCAACGCCAAAGGCGAATTCATTCTGATGGATATCGTTTACACAACTGCATCGGTAGCTGTTCCGGTAGAGGTGAAATATGCTCAGTTCAAGTTTGCACCGCAGTTCTTGGAATTGGCTTCGTTTGATGCCAAAGCAGGAAAATCTGATTTCAAAGCAAAAGGAAAGATCACCAACTACCTCGGTTATGCTTTGAGCGATGGCACCTTGGAAGGGAATTTCAGCCTTAGCAGCACGCTCATTGATGGCAACGAGTTGGCTGGTCTCAGCACCAGCGAAGATGGCGGAGAAACGGCCCCAGCAGAAGGTGGTACGGAAGGAGGGGAAGCACCTGCCTCTGAGCCATTTCTCATTCCTAAGAACCTCGATCTGGCGCTTTCTACAGACGTGAAAAAGATTGTTTACGACAACATCAACCTCTTGAACACCAAAGGAAATGTGGTGATCAAGAACGGAAAGGCCAACCTGAACGGACTTACCTTCAATACACTTGGCGGTGGTGTGGCCATGAATGGATATTACGACAGCAGCAATGAAACGAATCCGAAGTTGAATTACGACCTCGATGTGCAGAATATCGTGCTCAAAGAAGCGTATGCTGCTTTCGGAACGGTGCGCAAATTGGCTCCAATTGCCGAGAAGACCGAAGGCCGTGTGTCCGTTAAATTCAACGTGATGGGAACGATGAAAAGCGGAACGGAAGTAGACTACAACTCACTGAATGGTGGCGGAAGATTGACTTCACAGAGTTTGAAAATAACCGGAACAGAAGCCTTGGATAAGATTGCGCAGGTAGTGAAGATCAATGCCTTCAAAAATCCAGAAGTAACAAATGTGAATCTGAGTTTTGCGTTCGTCAATGGCCGCGTTTCGGTTCAACCCTTTGATGTGAAGATCGGACCCGTTTCTGCCAACATTTTCGGAAGCCATGGTTTTGATGAAACCATGGATTACGTGATAGGAACGACCGTTCCAACAAGCGCGTTGGGCAGTCAGGCCAATGCCGTCATTGGCGGATTGGTTTCGCAGGCAAATGCGCTAGGTGCAAACTTCTCTGCAGGTAGCGAAATCAAGGTCGATATCCTTGTGAAAGGAACGTTTAAAGATCCGAAGATCACGCCTTCATTTGGTGGCGCTGGCGGAGGTGCAAGTCCTACCGAGAACCTGAAAGCCGCTGCTGAAGCCGAGTTCAATAAGGCGAAGGACGAGCTGGAGAAAAAAGCGCGCGAAGAAGCTGCCAAACTTCAGAAAGAAGCTGAAGACCGTGCACGAAAAGAGGCTGAGAAATTAGCTAAAGAAGCTGAGGAACGCCTTAAACAGGAAGCCGAAAAAGCAGCTAAAGACAAGGCTGGCGATGCGATAAAAGGCTTGTTCGGTAAACCTAAAAAGTAAAAGTCGATAGTCCATGGTCAACGGTCAACCGTCATTCAAGAAGAAAAGCTGTATATGGTCTATTGACCGTGGTCTGTGGACTTTCTTTTTTCTTTTTTCCCTTCTCCCTTTTTGCTCCTTTTCCCAAAACCCTACTGCCTGCGAAATGCCTGGCAACAAAAAGGTGCAGGCGCTTTGGAATCAGGCGTTGAATGAACGTAAACCTTCCGTTAGGAGGGAATTGTACGATCAGATCCTCGATGCCGAGCCAGATCATTTCGGAGCTGTTTTCGCCAAAGCTTACGAGCAATTGAGCAAGGCCGAGAAAGACCCGATGAGCAAAGGAATTGCCTTTGGTTATAAACCGATGAAAGCCGTGGCCGATCTGTGCCCGACCTACCACATGTATCCGTACTACTATATGGGGCTCATCGCCATGCAGAAGAAGGAATTCAAAGAGGCCGAAGCACACTTCAAACAGTTTCTCACCATCGAATTTGACGACCCTCGCTGGTATCCCAAAGATTTTGAGGAAAAGACCTTAGAGGTAGAAGCGTGGATTCCGCAATGCGCCTATTACGATTCGCTTTACTCCAATCCCGTGCCCTTTGCGCCCACGGTTGTCAATGGCATATCTTCACGCGATAACGAATATCTCGGCATCATTTCGCCAGATAACGAAGTGGCGCTTTATATCCGCAGGCATTTCGTAAAGCGCAAGAACGACCTTACCGCCAAAGAGATTGAGGAATTTACCCGAAGCAAGCGCTTACCAAGCGGAGAATTTGATGGAGGAACCGCCATGCCAAGCCCTTTCAATATTTCGGAGAATGTGGGAAGCGCCACGCTTACTGTAGATAACAAGCGCATGTTCCTCACCATTTGTAACGACAATCTCGATGGCTACAAGAACTGCGACATATTCTATTCTGATTGGCACTACCACGGTTGGGACGAACCGATAAATGTTGGTCCGGGCGTCAATGGAAAGAACTCGTTTGAAGGACAACCTACCATTACACCCGATGGAAAAACGCTCTATTTCGTTTCCATCCGCGAAGATGAGATCGGTGACATCGACAACATGGATCTTTATGTTTCGCACCTTCAGAAAGACGGCACTTGGGGGCAGGCCACCAACCTCGGAACCACCATCAACACCAAGGGCAACGAGAAATCTCCTTTCATCCACGAAGACAGTCACACACTCTATTTTAGTTCAGATGGTCACAATGGCATTGGTAATTTCGATGTGTACTACGTTCGTCAAGATTCAACCCACAATTGGATAAAACCGAAGAACATCGGTTTTCCGATAAATACCGAAGAGGCTGATGTAGGCTTTTTTGTGGCCGTTGATGGCAAGACAGCTTACATCAGCAGCAACGAGCGCGAAGATGGCGTTGGTGGTTGGGATATGTTCAGTTTTCCACTATACAAAGAAGCACGACCAGAGAAAGTGCTCTTCCTAAAAGGGAAACTGACCGATGAGAACAACAAGCGCATTACCGATGCCACCATCGAATTCAAGAACATGGACACCAAAGAAGTGACTGAAGTGAATGTAGATACCCTTACGGGCGATTATGTGGCTGTAATGAACTTCAGCAGCGATATGGTAATGACCGTGAAGAAGAAAGATGCCGCTTTCACATCACGCTACCTTTCTACCAAGGATAGCACGCTCAACGATATCAAGAAAGTGAACGTGGAGGTGAAAAAGGTGAAAGTGGGCGAGGCCTACAAACTCCACGACATCAAGTACGATACTGACCGTTTTAACTTGGATGACGAATCGGAACGAATGATGGGTGAATTTGCCATCTATCTCAAAGCCAACCCGAAGATGAAGGTGGCCATACACGGCTACACCGATAACGTGGGTTCGCCCGAATCCAACCTCAAACTCTCTAACGATCGCGCCAAAGCCGTGTACGATATTCTGGTAAAAGAAGGCATCAGCTCGGGCCGACTTTCCTACAAAGGTTTTGGTGAGGCCAAACCGGTTAAACCGAACACAACACCAGAAGGGCGCGCTGACAACAGACGAACGGAGTTTGTGATTACCGCTAATTAATAGAACAACACGAACCTTTTCCAGTCATGTCTGTTCATGGCATATCCCAACATTTCTAAGTTAATTTGCAACCGATAAATCAACCAACTAAAACGAGCGAATGGAAGCAGCTGAATTGAAAGCCCAATTGAAAGCACAGATCATTGAGTATTTGAACCTTCTCGATTTTGCAGTAGAAGATATTGCCGATGATGATCAGCTTTTTGGTCCGAAATTCGGATTGGATTCGATTGATGCTTTGGAGTTGAGCGTATTGCTTGAAAGAGAGTACGGCATCAAAATGACCGACCCAGCAGAAGGGCGGAAAGTATTGGTTACGGTAGATACCATGGCCGAATACATTCTCGCCAACAAAACTCTAGCATAGACCAATGGGGCGAATTGTTGTCACCGGAATGGGGGTGATCTCCGCCATTGGAAACAACGCTTCCGAGAATCATTCTTCGCTTCAGAAAGGAATAACAGGAATTGGGAAAGCCCAGTTTCTAGATTCGAACTATGCCGAAACATTACTCTTCGGAGAAGTGAAACAGAGCAATGTCCAACTGCGCGAGCACTTGGCAGCATCCGTGGTCAGCGGCATGACCCGTACCGAACTACTTGCTTTCACGGCATTCAAAGAAGCCATCACAGATGCTGGGCTTTCTTCGGAAGAGTTGAGATCCTTCAATACCGCTTTGCTTTCAGCCACCACCGTGGGCGGAATGGTAGAAACCGAGGCTATTTTTGCCGATGCCAATTCGAACTCAAGGCCTTCCGAATTCGTCAATTCCTACCGAAGTGGCGCCCACACGCTGCAATTGGTGAAGGCTTTCGGACTAAGAGGCTATACCGATACCATGAACACGGCTTGTTCGTCATCTGCCAATTCCATCATGATGGGAGCGAGGATGATCAAGGCGGGCAAATGCAAACGCGCCATCGTGGGTGGGGTAGATAGCTTGGCCAAATACACCGTCAACGGATTCAATTCCTTGCAGATTTTCTCGGATGAGATAACGCGTCCCTTCGATGCCGACCGCAAAGGTCTGAACCTAGGCGAAGGCGCGGCATATCTTGTTTTGGAGCGGGAAGAAGACGCCCAAGGCAAAACCATCTACGGAGAAGTGCGCGGCTACGGCAACACCAACGATGCCTATCATCCAAGTTCCATGTCGCCAGAGGCAGTAGGAGTGAGGGGTGCCATCAATGGCGCTCTAGAAACCGCAGGCATCAAGCCTTCTGACATCAGCTACGTCAACGCCCACGGAACAGGAACTGAGAATAACGATTACACCGAATTGAACGGAATGCATCAGATCTTTGATGTCGTTCCGCCATACGTTTCCACTAAATCGTACACGGGTCACACATTGGCTGCTTCGGGAGCTATTGAAGCTGTGTACAGCCTGCTCAGCATCAAGCATCAGGAGATCTATCCGAGTTTGAATTGGCAGACACCTATGCCCGAGTTCCAGTCCTTTCCCTTGCTCGATTTCTATTCAAAGGCAGACGTCAAGCACGTGCTTTCCAACTCCTTCGGGTTTGGAGGCAATTGCAGTTCACTCATTCTTTCGAAGGTCTAGGCATGTTCATTAAAGACCTTTCGTGCATATCGCCCCAACGAACTTTTGAAGATGATTTCTTCGAAACCGAACCGATCATTTACAGCGGTTCGCAGATGAAAGCGGTGGAACCCACCTATGCGATGATCCCAAATAGCCAATTGCGCAGAATGGGCAAATCGAACCGAATGGCTACAGGCGCTGCCATGCCGCTTCTCGAGAAATGGAACACAGACGGCATCATCATCGCCACTACGGATGGCGGAATGGAAGATTGCCATAAGTTTCTCAATCAGATTATTCAATTTGAAGAAGGAACGCTCACACCAACGGGTTTTGTGCAAGGAAGTCCGAGTTCGCCTGCGGGCGGATTAGCGCTTATGTCCAGCAACAGTGGCTACAATAACACGCACAGCAACAAAGGCGTTTCCTTCGAGAATTGCCTGATGGATGCCGACCTGCTTTTCATGGAAGGAAGAGCAAAGAGCCTGATGGTCGGTTGCGTGGAAGAGATATCTCAAGCACAATACCGCATCGAAACGCTGGCAGGTTTTATTAAGAAAGAAGAAACCACCACCGACAAACTCATTGGCTGCGGCACTCCCGGAGCGGTGAATGGGGAAGGGGCGGCCATGTTTGTGGTGGAATCAAGCCCCGAAAACGCCATTGCCGAGATTGTGGATTGGGATATGATCTCGTATCCATCATTAGAAGACTTGACAGCGAAAGCCAGCTTGCTTTTAGAACGTAACGGTCTTTCCATTTCAGATATACATGCCCTGATGCTCGGTTATTCTGGAGATGTCAATTCCGATCATTGGTACACGGACTTCGCAAAGCAGCTATTCCCCGAAACAGGCATCATGTCCTTCAAGAACCTCTTCGGAGAAAGTCCTTCTGCCAGTGCCTTTGCCACTTGGTTTGCAGCCAATTTGGTCAGCGGAAAAGCTGTTCCTAAGATGGCGGTTCAGAAGCCTATCTCACGCGAATTGAAAACGATACTGATTTACAATCACTACCAAGGAAACCAGCACGGTTTCATAGTGGTTCGCAAACCCTGATATCATGGCCGAAGCATCAAATTCAGAACTGGAGATCGTCAGCAGCCGCATCTTCCACTTTTCGCAGGAACTCGTATTCCGCGCTTGGACAGAACCCGAACACCTCCAAACCTGGTGGGGACCGAAAGGATTTACCAACACATTCCATGAGTTTGACCTACGGCCAGAAGGTCATTGGCGATTGACCATGCATGGGCCCGACAAAGGCAACTATGAGAACCACGCGGTTTTCGAAGTGATTGAAAAGCCTTCGTTCATTTCGTGGTATCGGATCTCACAGCCGTTTTTCAGAGTGGAGGTCAGTTTTGAATCCATTGGCGAAGAACGGACCTCCGTTGTATTCAAAATGATCTTTGATGATGCTAAGCTCTGCGCTACCATCAGAGGCTTTGCACCCGAAAAGAACGAGGAGAACTTTGATAAGTTGGAAGTGGAGTTGGGGAGGATGAAGGCCTACTGATCCTTAAGGAATGATAGAGTGTAAGTGTATTTGGTGTTCAAGAAGTTACCCTTCCGTCACGTTCAACAAACTTGCGCATTCAATACCTCAATCACTGCTTGGAAAGCACATTTGTAAGAACGTTTGTGATGAGTGCAATCATTACTTTGGAACTTGGAACAATAAAAAGCCTCCAATTGAAGTAGCTCTTCGTGAAGTCTTTATCATAAGTCAAACTCGATTTTTGAAAGCCACAGATGATGTCGGTAAAAACAAAACTATGGCTAGACCGAAATCTGAGTATTTCGATATTGATCATCGAAAGATGAAACTGGAATTGAAGAAATCTAAGACCCGTTTTGATAGTGATTTTAAGTACAAATTGACCCGACAGTTCAAACGGGGGTTTTACAAAATGTATTTGGAGGAATTGGAAAGACAAATGGGCACGGCTCATTCAAGTCAGTATGACTTTATCCGAGAATTTGCCAGATATGATTTAAATGACTTGCCACTTTTCTATTTCTACAAGAGTTGGGGAGTTATCGCTGCTACCGAAGAAACTTTTAAGAACCCTTCTCTTGAAATGGATAAGGAAATGAAGATGATGTATCTAGTTTCAGAAAGTCGGTATTTCAATGAATTTGAGTTTATCGGTCATACCTTTTCAGTTGCTACTCATCAAAACTGGAAATACCACTTCCAAAGCTATCAAAGTCACTCTTTAGAATTGAAGAGGGAATTCTACCGAGGAATGAAGGCGATTGATAGTTTGTTTGATATTGATTTAGCCCTTCGTGTTTTTGACTGACTATCGGTCATCAACAAATCTCCTTAAAGTTTTGTGAAAGTGTTCAAGGATGCCTCCTTCATACTGCCCTCAGCCGCCTCAATTCCCCTCTCAAAGTTCATTTTAAACACACCCGCTGCTGATTTTAATTCAGCAATCAATTCATCCGAACACCCACCAACGTAGGTTGAGGCCACACCGATGCCCTGCCAAAGGTTTGCTCTTCTGTTTTCGGGAAAATGGTTGATGATGTTCAGCACTTTATCCACTTCACCTTTGGTGATGTACCAGATGGCACGACCAACTCCTTGGTCAAATCCAGCTTGAAACTCAGGCGTGATATTCTCAGGAATGCTTTGGCTGCGAATGGTCAGTCGTCTGCTGAAAAGCCCATTCCAATATCCATAACCGTCTAGCACTTTCACGTGATACTCCGTTTCAGTCTGAGAAAGAGTAGAGGCGAGGTCAAGTCCCCCTTCGGGGGATTTAGGGGGCTGGCCTTGTGCAATGGCCCAACCCAATCCAATATGAACCTGAGTGGCGTGTTTCTCGCTGGCCTTTGAGTATGCTTTCCATGTTTCAAGATCATTCGTGAGGGCAACTCCCATCGAAGCACCTTCAAAGGCCACCGAACGGTAACGGATGTCGAACTTATTGAGCTCAACGATCAGTTCATTGATAGCAATTCCGCTCTCAGCCAATTCCCTTCCCTTCTGGAACGTGCTGACAACGGTTTCTATGTTCTCTTCAATACTCAAACTGGGGTGGTTGAGAAAACAATCCCCCGTCCACACTCCACAAAAGCTACGTGTGTCCACCCCCTTTGAAAGGGGGAAGGACTCCATCCTCCTTTGTAAAGGAGGTGCCGAGGAACAGCCTGTGCTGAGCTTGTCGAAGTAAGGCGGAGGATTTTCATTGAACGTTAAACTTCAACCGCTTCATAAAGCCACATCGCCTTCATTTCGTTGGCAATATGGGCATCGCGAGGCACCAGTTTGCTGTTCACGCTTTGTAGGTTGCGGTCACCGTTCAAACTCATGGTGTAAGGGTCCACATCGCTGTCCATGTCCGTGCCATGTGCCAAGTTGCTGAACAGTCGGAACATTTCGGCTGCCACGTGTTCCAGTACTCCCAGATTGGAGAACAACTTGTCCAACATTTCCTCTGTGGTGTATTCCTTCTCCACAATATCCTCTTGGAATTTTCGAAGGAAATCGAGGTCGAAGGGATCGGTGTAACGGTCGGTGATGTCGGCCGTGTCGTACGGCATCGCATCCTTGAACAGCATCTGCATCTGTTTGCTCAATTCACCGTATTTCTGAAGCAAGGATTTCGGTCCAGCTGTCATCTGGCGCATCAGGTCGAGATCCGTCAGTCCATTATTGATGAACAGCAGCGTGTTGATGCTCCAATACGCGCCCCAATCCCAGAAGATCTTGGCCACCATTACTTGCGTGCTGCCCCACATCGGGTATTGCCCTGTGTAGATCGGCATCCAGTTATCGAACAGCGCCTTCAGCACTTCCGAATAGAACTTGGTGCGGAAGAAGATGTCTTCGCCTTTCAGGTCGCGTTGAATGAGGTCGGCCGTCCATGTATTGGCCATCGAAATGAAGTCGGAACCGGGAGAGTAGAATGGATCGGCAAAGAGGCCGCTTTCACCTGTTACGGTCCAACGGTCGGTATGGAACAATTCGCCCGAGCTGTGCGCGAAATGTTTCATCACTTTAAAATCGAGGATGTTGCCCTCGGCATCCGTTTTGGCTTTCAGTTCCTTGGCAAGCTGTGGTTCCCACTGTTCAATCCACGCCAAAGCCTTGTCCAATTTGTTGTAGGTTTCGAAAGGATGAATGTTCGGATCGGCCACAATTCCAACGCTCGTCTTGTCACCCACCAACGGAATGATCCATACCCAATAACCCGCATCCATGAGGTGAACCGTGCTCAAATAACGCAGTCCGGGCTCTACGTGAGAATGCCATTTGGCATCATTGCTCCATGTATCAATGTCAATCTTCCAATCCACTCGGAACCAGGCCGAGTTGCAATCATGGTCATGCGGCTGTGCGAAACCGAACTTACGTTTCAGAATGCTGGCACGACCAGAAGCATCCACCACCCATCGGGAAGTAGCACTTGCCTGCTCGCCATTCACGCTGTACGTAACGGTATGATTTTCATCCGCGATATCCACGCCATCGACCTTCGCGCCAAGCACCACTTGGTTACCCGCTTCGCGACTGAAAGTGACCAAATCGTTCTCCAAAACGCCACGGTCCAACTGATGACTCGGCACCGGAAGCAACACTTTAGGTCCCAATTCCACGCGTTTGTGAATGGTGGTCTTGTGCTTAGGAGAAAAGAAGAAGCGCAGTCCGTGCTTCGGAAGCTGGTATTTGTCCAGATAATCCTTCAATCCAAGCACTTCGCGCAGGTAATGCGTGGCCAATTCAACGGTGCTTTCACCCACCTTGTGAGCCGCATCGGGAGCCGCGTCATCCCGCTTTTCCAACACCAAGACCTTGATGTCGGGATTCTGCTTTTTGAGTTGAAGTGAAAGGGTGAGGCCAGCAAGGCCGCCACCAAGGATAATTGTGTCATAGTGTTTTTGTGTCATTTCAAGAAATCTGAGAAATCTATCTGTTCTTTTCCAAAATTAGGGATGCTGAGAAGCAAACAACTCCGAAGGTCCAAAGTTTAAGGGAATTGAAAATGATTTTGGACAGTTCATCGCCACGTAGAAAAACATCGTTAAAAGCTTCCATGGCCCAGTTCATGGGCGATAGGTGGCCGATGAAGATCATGGTGTCGCTCATGATGTAAAGTGGAACCCAAATGCCGCCCAATGCCGCCATGATGACCACGGAAACAATCCCGAAAATGGCGGCCTGATGAAGTGTTTTGAAGATCGTTCCGATGAGCAATCCGTAGCCAGTGGCAGCAAACGCACACACGATGGAAACATAGATCAGTGGGTAGATGCCGCTTCCGAGGTCCAGACGTGCCAAGCCCAATTGCGGCATCAGCCAAAAGCCAACGCTGATCATCAGCAATGCTTGAAGCAATCCCACACCGCTGTAGCTAAGTAGTTTCCCTGCATAGAAATGGAACATGCTTGCTGGCATGGTACGAAGGCGGGTGATGGTTCCTGCCGTACGTTCTCTCACCATATTTCCAGCCAATGGAATAACGATGAAGAACATGGCAAAGACTGTCCAAGCAGGCACGTTATGCTGCGTGGAATTATTCGCCACATCCGAAGCCATGATGGTGCTAGTTGCTGTGGTTTCTCTCAGTTGAACAATGCCATTGGATGAAAGGTCAACTTTGGGAGTTTTGCCTGTCATTTCGCCCAACTTCAAAGTCAATCCATCCACGATGAGCTTCGCTTCCAACTTGCTCAGAAATTGCTTGATGGCACTTCGGATGCTACTTCTGAAGGTGCTTTTGGTGGTAGGGTCGAGTAGGAGTGTGATGTAAGGTTCGAGGTCGGGTTTAGCCACCTCAACAGTATCAGCGCCCGGCATCAATCCAGCCAACATGCCATCAACCTGTGCATCGACAATTTCCTGTAATTCAGAACTCAATCCCTTGTGGACGATGACACCAATTTGAAATTCGCCAGAGTTGATAGCTCTGGTGGCTTCTTCGGCTGAAACTGGTTTGCCATTCAAGCTGTCCACCAATCGGAAGGTGTTGCCTTCGCTCATTCCCATGAGAATGGATTGCGAAATGACACCTTGGTCTTCATCCACAAAAAGCACAGGAAGTTGCTGCTCCTGATAGTCTCTGAAAGGTGCATCCTGTACCACGGCCATCACCACCACCAATACCATTGGCATGAGGAAGAGGATGCCCAGACCGCCCTTATCGCGGATGAGCAAGAGCCATTCTTTCTTTATGGATGCGAGGAGTTTCATTTTATTTCACGCAGAGGCGCGAAGAATGTAGGTTAGATAGTAACTGGTCAATAAATAAATCCTCCGCCTCGTTCCTCGGCACGTCCTTTGAAAAGGAGGATGGAGCCCCGTCCCCCTTGAAAAGGGGGTGCCGAAGGCGGGGGATTTCTATTTCAACTAAACCTTCCATTTTCAATCCCGCAATTGCTTTCCAGTAAGTTCTATAAAGTGATGATGCAGACTGTGGCCATCAGAAACAAGATCAGCGGTTTTGCCTTCAATCAGCAGTTTTCCGTGATCGATGATGCACACCTCATCGCATAGCTGTTCCGTCTCGTCCAACTGGTGCGAAGTGTAAACGATGGTCATTCCACCTTCGTTCAATGTCTTCAGATAAGTGTTGATCATGTGGCGTGAATGCACATCAATACCAACGGTCGGCTCATCGAGAATGAGAATTTCAGGATCGTGTAGCAGCGCCACCATCAGGTTCACTCTGCGTTTCATTCCGCCCGAAAAGTGCTGTAATTGTTTGCTTTTGTGTTCGCTGAGACCGAATTCCTCCATCAGCTCATCCGCTTTCTTGGCGATGGTCTTTCTATTCAATCCCAGCATCTGCCCGAAGAAATTCAAGTTCTCGTTGGCGGTCATGGTATCGTAAAGCGCAATTTCCTGCGGCACCAATCCAATCGAATTCTTGATGGCCGTTGCATCCCTTTTCCAATCCCTTCCTAGTATGGAAACCGCACCTGAACTGGGTTTCACAATCCCGCAGATGATGGAAATAGTGGTGGTTTTTCCTGCACCATTCGGACCAAGCAATCCATAGAAAGCTCCTTTCGGAATGTTCAGATTGAGGCCATTTACGGCAGGTTCGGCAGCACCGCTGTACCGATGCACCAAAGCAGATATGGAAATGGCGTCCAAATCAGAGTTTCATTTTGTGAATGGACTGGAAGAACAGGATCTCCTTCTTACCAATGTCCGAAAGTTGATCGGCCAGATCTTGATAGGTCATGCCATCGGCACGGTCTTTCACCATCCGTCCGCAATCGTACGCGAAGTTGCGCCACAGATCACCGATCTTGGTGATCTCCAAGCTCTTCTTGTGCAATATCGGATTACCTAATCTCGAACCAGCTTCCTGCAAAAATGCCCCGAACATGAAGCGGAAACCTGCTCCGCCTGTTCCGATCTCTTCCTGCATCCTTACAATGTTCCCTAGGTATTTCTTGGCTTCTTCCTTGCCGTATTTCTTCTCATAATTGGCAACGCGCGAAGCCAGAAAACCAATTGCTCGTCCTCCGAAGATCGGCAATGGAATAGTGCCCATATCCTTGGCTGTGTATTTCAATCCTTTGATGATGGCCGCGTTCACGTCAATGTCCTTCGGAACATGCGTTGGGTAATACATCCGTCCGTTCGTGTTCGGCATTCCTTTGGCAAAACGAGCACGAATCAGCATTCTGCGATCGATCACTTCGGGCTTCTCCAAAATCGGGTCAGAAACCAGATAATCATCGCCTTCCTTTCCGTACACCACAATATTGTGCGCATTGAAATGGAAGCGGAACGCACGCGGCAAGTAGGGCAGGTAGAATACGCTGGTCAGCATGCCTACGGGCAATCCTTGCTCCAAACAGGCATCCAACTCATTCATCGCCTTTTCGGGAGATGAGAACGATTGACGCTTCATTTCCACTCCCGTTCTGTTCGAAAACTTCTTGAAAATATCGCCAGGCATAATGCGATAGGTTGTAACTGGTAAACCATTCACTTTGATAAATGGCATGTGCGCGAAGAACAGACCCGAACCAATGCCCAAGGCCAAAGGTTCAGAAATATCCAAACCGTGATGCCTCATCAAATTGGAAATAACGCCCGTCTCGCAATGAGCCGATTGGCGGTGCTCGAAATCTATCTTCATTCTTTTTTTTGAAAGGGTTATTGGTTATTCGTTAAAGGTTATTAAGGACCAACGAACCCACAATAACCCAGTAACCCAATAACCAATAACTAATAACTCTTCAACTCCCCAACCGTAATATCGAACACCTCTGCGTAGCGCTTCAAGGTCTTTTCATCCAAACTATTGAAGCCGCTCGGCTCCAAATGTTTGCTCACATTCCGTTTCGAAATATCCATGTATTGGCTCAACATGCCCACATCCATAATGTTCTTTTCCATGTGGTAAGCCAGCGGACTCAATTCTCCGGCCTCAATCTTCTTTTTTGTCTCTTCAACCTTCTTGTTGATCTCTTCCCAAGCCTGATTGAGCACTACATTCTCTGGCTCCCAACCCGAACTTCCAACGGTTCCATAGTTGCCATCGTCATCAATGGCGTATTTCACCACCTTGAATTTTCCTTCGAATAGATTTTCATCGTCCTGTGGGACTTCGTTCTTTTTCATGCCGCAAAGTTAAGAGGCCGAACGAGTTGCAGATAATGCTTTTGCTCAGTGTGTTTTCAGATGGCCCAAAATCTGAAATCCCTTATCCTTGATCTTTGAAATCTCCTATCTGAATACTAACATCTTACGAGGGCGTTCCCCTTGCTTCGCGGGTCAGGCTGTCCGCTATATCTTTTTTGCGAAAAGCAAAAAAGGATGCCGCTTCCATCCTTAACGCGGGCGCTTTTGTCAATTCTTGTCGCTAAGGAAACGTAGAATCTCCTTGGCCAGCAGTTTCGGTTCTTCCAATGGAACTAAATGCCCAGCATTCTTCATTTCAATCAACGTTCCTGTTCTGTTCACTGATTTCCAGTGCGCCCAAACTTCTTTCGTTATCGTATCCGAAGTTTCGCCTCTAAATGCAATAAATGGATGTTTCAGTTTTTTCAGATTCTTCCACGGATTGATCACCGTCAAAAAAATCTGTGCTTCCCATTCTTTCGAATAATTCAATCTGGCTTCACCGTTTTCAGCTTCGTCCGTCACCGCATTCACATAATCCCACAACGATCCATCACCGATCTGTTCAAAAACCTTCTTGCTTCTGAAATGGGCGAAAACCGCATTTCTACTCTTCCAGCTTTCTGTTCGCGTCAGTGTTTTCTTAACAATCGGGTTGATCTTTTTCATCAGGAATTTCGGCAGAATGGCCGATACCACATAAACCCAATTAGGCAAGATCACAGGTTCAATCAATACCAGTTTCTTGAAAAGGTCAGGTCGTTCATTGGCAGCAATCACCGTACAAATGCTTCCAAACGAATGACCTAATCCGATCACGTTCTTCAATTGCTGCTCGTCCAAAAAACGAATCAGATCATCAGCAGCTTCTCGCCAAGAATGAAAATCCGAGAATGGCGAATTGTCCCACAAAGGCCGAGCATTCATTCCTATCACGTGGTAATTCGGAATCAATTCATCGACCAACTTCTGGTACGATTGAGCAGGGAAACCGTTGGCATGCGCCAAATGGATAACATCTCCATTTCCTCCAAAATCAACAAACGGAATGTTCGCACTCATTTGTTTAGCTCAAGTGCTCGCAAATAATCTACTGCTCGCGGACCAAAGCAGAAAAGCAGATCGAGAATGCTCATGTCGGCCACAAATTCCTGCCTATCGCTAAAAACCTGAATGTAGCGTGGATACGTTTTTACAGGATTCTCCGCTGCGTAGTTCTGCTTGTTCCAAGCGTTACGCAGGTCAATTCCTTCAAATTCGGCTTCGTAACTGCTGGTGAATATCGGTTCAAACTTCAAGTCCAGTAGATCGCAGATCAGCTTGGTAGATTCCAGATCGGTTTCGAAATGATTCGTGTGGTTTTTTTGAAAGAATGGTAGCAGATCATCTTCGTAATACTCGAAATAGGGCGATTTCCGATAGGCTGATTCTAAGCTACGCCAATGCAGCGTTTTCCAATCTTCTAGCTGATGGATAATACTTTCAGAAATTGTCTGCCTATCCTCCGATTTCAATCTGGGAACTAGCAGGTTCATTTGTCCGTTAGCGCCTAAAATGGTGCAACGGTTCCGCAACGATTGCTTCACGAAATGTTCGTGTTTCTCGATGGTTATATCCTCGCGCAGCAAATAGGCGAAATAGCTGATAGGAGGGAAGTAGCCAATTGGAAGAACCGTTGTCATTGGGCGCGAAAATAGCGCTTGCATGACAGATAGAACGGTACGCGTTTCTACATTTGATGCATATCAGCTATTCTCATGCATCAATTCAGATCAATTATTGGCATCGTTGCACTGTTTTGCAGTCAATCGGTGTTTGCCCAATTCTTGCCGCATTCGCTAACAGCAGCAGAAAAAACGATGGATTACCAACCGCCAGCAGCGCTTGGTTTTACAACACCGCCATCATCGCCTGTCCGGACTCCTGCAGAATGGGAAGAGATTGATGGACTGTTTGTGCGATGGGAAGGCATATGGTCGCGTTCTGTGCTACGCGATATTGTGAAGTATGCGAAAGAAGAATGCACTGTTTATGTGATTACAGAAAGCCAAAGTTCTGTAATCACCTATCTCAATCAATTCGGAATTGACCAAGCCAACATTGTTTTTGTAAACGAACCATCAAATAGTATTTGGTTCAGAGATTACGGACAATGGAACGTTTACACCAACGATGTTGATTCCTTGCTTTGGGTAGATTGGATCTATAATCGCCCGCGGCCTTATGACGATGTGCTTCCAGTATCGCTGTCAGATATGCTCAATATTCCATTGTATCAAACACTATCAGCCCCAAACGATCTTGTAAATACGGGTGGGAATTTCATGGTAGATGGCTTCGGAACTGCGTTCGCTTCCGAACTGATTCTTGATGAGAATGACGCGCCAAATCAATACGGAACTTCTGATCATTCAGAATCTGAGATTGATCAGATCATGATGGATTTTATGGGAATTGACCGATACATAAAAATGCCAACGCTTCCGTACGATGGCATTCATCACATTGATATGCACATGAAATTGCTTGATGAGGAAACCTTGCTCATTGGACAATATCCATCGGGCGTTGCTGATGGTCCGCAGATCGAGTCAAATCTGAATTATGTTCTCAATAATTTCAATTCTGTATTCGGCACGCAATACAAGGTCATTCGTATTCCAATGCCACCAGAAGGAGGACAATATCCTAACCAAAACGGAGATTACAGAACGTACACCAATTCGGTATTCGTGAACAATACGATACTAGTTCCGATGTATGAAGAACAATGGGATACAACGGCTCTTCGAATCTATCGCCAAGCTTTGCCAGGTTATAAGGTAATTGGAATTGACTGCAACGAGATCATCACGGCTTCTGGTGCTATTCATTGCATCACCAAAGCACTTAGTTCTGATGATCCGTTGCTGATCCGACATCAACCATTAGCTGACCAACAGTTTGCTCCTTTTGACTATCAGATTGATGCGCTTGTTCAGCACGCTGAAGGAATTAGCTCGGCTTCGGTTTATTGGACAACAGACACGACAATCGCTTACTCGTCAGTACCAATGACACTTACCGATCCAGCGAATAATACTTGGACCGGTTATATCCCTTATCAGCAGGCTGGGGCAGAGGTGTTTTATTATATCCATGCTGAAGCAACCAATGGCAAACAACAAAATCGCCCGATGCCTGCACCTGAAGGTTACTGGAATTTTCACATTTTCGGATCTCCAACTGGGGTAGAAGACCTTGATGCTGTTGCCATTACTGTGTATCCGAATCCTTCAACTGGAGTATTCAACGTGGTAATGGAAAATGCAGAAACAGCTGATTACCAAGTGACAGACATAGCTGGTAAAGTACTGGTAAAGGGAAGTTTGTCGACAGACAGAAAGTTGCTAGACCTTTCAGCCTACAGTGCAGGAGTTTACTTTATTACAGTGAACTCAACTAGCTGGGAATCAACACATATGTTGAATCTGTTGGATTAAAATCCACAGAATTTATTCCGCTGTTCAATTGCCACTTCAAGTCCTAAACTTGAAGCTTTCACAATATCAGCGCAACCATCATCTTTCTTACCAATGATCACTTTTTCAACTCCACGGTTCATGTACGATTCAGCGTCCTCAGGATTGATGGAAATTGCTTTTGAAAAATCACGGATTGCATCTTGATGCTGGTCTCTTTTTGAGTAGGCAATTCCTCTATTGTAAAACGCGTCTGCGTAGTTTGGGTCAACAACAATGGCTTGCGTATAATCAGCAATGGCACGTTCAAATTCTTCTTTCATTCGGTAAACGATACCTCGGTTTACGTAACCTTCAGCGCTGACTTTATTTACGCGAATAGCAGATGAAAAATCTTCAATTGCTTTGTCAAACTGATTCATCTGGCGGTAAGATATACCACGATTGATGTAAGCATCCATATTTGATTTATCTGCATCCAGTACGGTTGTATAGTCTTTGATTGCCTCTTCGTGCATGGCAAGATTTGTAAGCGCCTTTCCACGGTTAAGTCTCGCTTCCATATTATCGGGAAGCAAGTTCACAGCCGGATTGAAGTTGGCTAATGCTGCTTTCGAATTTCCTACAGCATTGTAGAGATTACCAGCAGTTAAATATGCTTGAGCATTGCTTGGGTCAAGGCTCGTTGTTTTTTCAAAGTCTGAAAGGGCACCTGTAGTTTGACCTATGGCTGCTTTGGCAACACCTCTCCAATAATACGCATCCGTGTATTTTGAATCCAAGCTGATACATTGGTCGAAATCAGCGATAGCCCCTTGCATATCGCCTGCTTGGGCCTTGCCAATTGCTGTTTTGAAGTATTGAGACGCGTCTTGCCCAAAACTTTTGGTTGCAAACATGAAAGAGAAGGCGAGTAGTAAATATCTCATTGAATTCTTTGGGTTTTGTGGCATGCGTACGCGTTCTACGTAGTTTATGATTTTTTGTTTCTAAGCAATTCGTACTCCCATGACAATAATGTCATCAACTTGTTCGAGGTTACCTTTCCAGTTTTGCAATTGCTTGCTTACAAAATCGTATTGATTATCGACTGGTTTTGTGTGAATTTCCTGCAACATGGCCTTGAAACGTCTGATCATGAATTTCTTTCCATTGTGCCCTCCAAACTGGTCGGCAAACCCGTCAGAGAAAATGTAAACCATGTCTCCCGATTGCACTTGTATGGAATGGTTGGTGAACTCTCGGATCTCCTCTCCAACGAATGTTCCCACAGGAAAACGGTTCCCCTTGATTTCCTGTAATTCTCCATCTCTGAATAGATATAAAGGGTTGTATGCACCAGCGAATTCCAGAATATTTGTCTCTTCATCCCAACAGCACAAGGCAATATCCATACCATCTTTTACGGTAGATTCCTCGTAGGTCTGATGCAAGGTGTTGGTTACACCAAGGTTAAGAAATTCAAGTATTTCAGATGGTTTGGTAAGGCCAATCTGTCTAATAGCCTGTTGCAATAGATTGTTTGCCACTATCGACATGAATCCTCCGGGTACACCGTGACCGGTGCAGTCTACTGCACAGAAAATCCGTTTTGACCCTACTCTTTCTGCTAGATAAAAATCACCGCTTACAAGATCTTTCGATTGGAAAAACACAAATGAATTTGGTAAAATGTCTTGAACATCGCGCCATGCTGGAAAAATGGCTTTTTGAATGCGCTTGGCGTACTTGATACTGTCTGTAATATCCTTTGCAAACTTGGCTATTTCATCTCGGCTGCGTTCAATTTCGGTCTTTTGTTCTTCAATTTCAATAGTGCGTTCGTAAACAAGTTGTTCAAGTTCCGTTTTGTCTTTTATCAGTTTGTACGTCCGGTACCGAACAAATGCGATGACGCCCAGCGTGAGTGAAATTCCAAATAACGTCCAAAACCACCAGGTTAGCCACCATGGTTTTGAAACTGAGAACTGATAGACGACAGGTTCAGTAGTCCATTCGCCTCCGTTTTTAGAAGCATAAACAATAAGCGTGTAATCACCGTTGGGTATAGTGTTCTTTATCTCATCATTCCCTTCTTGAACTTGCCAAGTGTTTGAAAGTCCTTTCCATTGATATTTGTATTTGATTTTGTCAGGATTTCGTAGGGAGATTCCTGCCAACTTGAAGCTGATATCGTATTTATCATAAGGCAACTTTAAGTTTGGAATCATTTGTTGCTTGATTCCGTTTATCAACATTTCACTTATCGATAATTGTGGCGCACTTTTGCTTGATTTGTCAATGCTTGGATTGAATTTCACAACGTTGTGAGTTGAAGAAATCCATATGTTTCCGTCCTGGTCTTTGAATAGGAAGGAGACCATGCTGTTTTCGGTTGGCGAAAGCTCTTCTCGATTTACAATTCGATTTACTGTTAGGTCTGAAGTAAGTTGAGTAATTGATTTTTGGTGGCTTACCCAAATGAAACCATCATTGTCCAAAACCATCTGGTAGCAGTAGTTTGATGGCAGACCGTTTTCTGTGTTGATGGGATGAGCTATTCCGTTTTCTAGAACAAAAATTCCGTTACCCATAGTGGAGAACCATAGTCGACCTTTTGCATCTTGCAGGATGTAACTTACATCTACAATATTTTGGGCTTCACCTTTTTCTATGAACCGGACCTTGTCTTTCCACAAATACGCTATACGGTTGCCTTGACAAGCGACCCAAAGGCGGTCTTCATTGTCCAAATAACTGAATTTGACATTATTGTGTGGAAGACCATCGAGCGTTGTAAGATGTCGTTTTAGTGTTCCATTAAACGACAGTTGTAGCAATCCGGATTTTGTTCCGGCCATTACGCCACCATTAGTTGGTAGAATATAATTAATGGCATCTCCGAGGGTTCCTGCGTTCAGATCTATATGGTCAAACGCAGTTGAGCCCACAGCAAGCCTGTATATTCCAGACTTTAATGTCCCTACCCAAATGGTGCCGAATTTATCTTCAGAAATGGCAGTCACCTCATTTCCGCCAACGTAATGGTACTCGTATTTTGAATTTTGCGCGTATTCTGAAGTTTTAAAAAGGCCTTTGTCTATACCTAGCCAGACGTTACCTTTTGAATCTCTGAAGAGTTGAGTTATGGATTGTTCCTTTAACCAGTTCTCATCAAATGGTTGATGAAAAACATTTTCCACAATTTGCACAAGACCACCGCCAAAAGTGGCTATCCAAATATTGGATTCATTATCCTGGAAGATGTCACGAATCAGTTGATCACTTTCAATGTGGCCTTCAAACCGTTGCTCAACGAATTGAAATCGTTCTGCACCAAAAAATTCTAATCGGATAAGACCATTACCGAAAGTGCCTAACCAAATTCTGCCTAAACGATCAGCAAATATTGTCTGTACATCATCAACGCTTTCGCCCGTTGACAGTTTAAATTGGGAGACTTCCTGATTCTTTGTAAAAGGAGCCTGTACTGTAAAAAGCCCTGCATCTTCAGTACCAACCCAAAGTTGGTCCTTTCGGGTTTCATAATGGAGTGCCGTGATCTTCGTTTCAGGCAATCCGTCAATATGTCTTAATACCTGAAAGTCATTGCCTACTTCAAATCGGATTAACCATAGACCATCATTACTTCCAATGATAAACTCTTTGTGTTTGTAAGGAATAACCGCATTGATAAGCATATCCCTTTCGGACATATCGTATCTGCTGGTGTCTGTTCCGTTCGCCCAAAACACAGATCCAGAACGTGAAAATGCCCAAATACCGTCCTTAGCATCCTTGTAAATGTGCTTTATTTGTCCGTCAATTCCGGTTTTAATGATTTGAGGTGTGTTACTCTCATAAACGCCTATCGCTCCATCAAATCTGCCAAACCAAACTTCGTTCTCACCTTTGTAAATGGACGTTATGTATCCTAGTCCGATTGAATCGTCTTCGAGCGTTATCTTATTGAATGTTTTTCCATCGAAAAGGTCGATTCCACCTTTATTTGCCACAATGAGCTGTCCGTTAGAACTCTGCGTGATGGCTTCGCAGAAATTACTTGAAATGCCATTTACTTCCTCAAAGTGACGGATGGTGAAGTTTTTTTGCGCAGTAGATGAAATAGGTAATAGAAAAAGTAAAGGCGCTGCTAACAGCAGTACCCACCATGAACCGTTGAACGTGTTCCTGTGAATCACTTTTCGAATACGTTATTTCCTTTGAACCGCTCTCCTTCTCTCATCTTTTCGATGAGGCTCAGACTGTATTTGAAGCGTTGCACTCCGCCAATTGGAATAGTATAGAATCTCATGTATTGACCGTACTGATTCTTGAAGCTGAAACAGACATTGTTGTTTTGTTTCGCTTTTTCTTTAGTTCGGATAAATTGAATATCAAGCGATGAATTGCGTTCTGTAGGAAGAATTTGGTGCGTGCTATTTCTCCAATCTGCCTCATTGCTCATTTCAACCCATTCTCCTTTCTTCTCGTACGATATGATCTTGATAATTCCATCATCATCCCAATCATAATTGAATTGTTGAATTGAAACAACATCATCAGAAATGTACGGGTATAAATGGGAGATTGCATTAGGCTCGCTCGGTATTCTGAACGTCCATTCGTAACCAAATGCGTTGGCACCTTCTATGGCAATGTTAACGTTGGGTCCGCGACTGAAAAAGTAGCTGTATAGATTGCCATCATTGCCTTCAATTCCTTCCGCTACAATTTTAAAAACGTAACCATTGAACTCTTCTATGAATTCACCTTCTTTTGGGTCAAGAGGACCGAAACTATACCATTCATTATCGTATTTTTCAGATTCTCCGAAAGATCTTGAATCGAGGAGCGTTCCAGCTTTGTAGAAACCAACGGGATCTGTTTGCTGCGCATCCGGAGTTGACCATGCTCCTTTGCCACCGTAGATACTGAACTTCGTTTTAGTATCGATTCCATTATATATCTCATCGTGCTTTCCGCCAACTTCCGGGTCGAACACTCTGATGTAAAATGGATCAGTTTCGTTTTTTGGAATTGACAAGAAGAAAACCTGCGAATAATCATCATCTCCGTAGGTTTTACTCGCCTGCTTTCCGAAGGTGACCAAAAAAGGTATGTTGCTGTTAGTAGGAGGTACTGGCTGAGCTAATCCTTTTTCGACATAAAGCGTGAAAGTGGATAGCACGTAAAGGCAGAGCAGTACGTTTTTAAGTCGGAGTCTAATCATGAACCTTCAGGCCTTTGTCAATGTTGCAATTCTTTACGCAGGCCATCTCCTTTAGTTACAGGCCGAATTGATTCAATCGGTTTGCAAGTTTCGTTCCATTTTTGATGGATAAGAATCAATCTCCATCGGCTAATTGGTAACTTCGAAGCCTCAAAATGAAACTAGCTAAGGCCTTATTGGGATTGCTGATCACAGCTGCGGTAATCTACCTCGGAGATCATGCCATAGGCTCTTTTCCGCCATTGGCTAAGTTCATTGATCCTTACCACGGTTTTTGGCAAAATGCCGAGTATTCTGAAGGCTCGGAAAATGAAGCGCGGTTACAATTTGATGAACTGCATTCACCAGTTCAAGTAGTCATGGACGACCGTGGTGTTCCGCACCTTTTCGCAGAGAACGACCATGATCTTTATTTCGTTCAAGGCTACGTCACCGCTCGCGACCGACTTTGGCAGATGGAGTTTCAGACACACGCTGCAGCTGGTAGACTTTCGGAACTGGTCGGAGAAAAAGCTCTTGAATTTGATCTGGAACAGCGAAGAATTGGAATGACTTGGGCGGCTGAAAACGCGCTGGAGTTGATTAAGAAAGACAGCGCAAGTTGGCAGGCACTGAATACCTATGCGGATGGTGTCAATCATTACATAGCAAACCTTTCAGAGAACGACCTTCCGCTAGAGTATAAACTATTGAACTACCGACCAGAAGAGTGGAATGTATTCAAATCGTCTTTATTGCTGAAGTATATGGCAAAAATGCTGACGGGCACAGAGCGTGATAGACCGAATACGGAAGCCCTAAAGCTTTTGGGGCCAGAGCTTTTCAACAGACTTTTTCCAGATCAGAATTATTTATCTGATCCAATTGTCCCTGGTTTTTCAGTGGATACCACAACTGTCCCAGAAATTCGATTGGATGGCTTTGCTTCTGAGGCTTCGTGGGATATGAAGGAGATTCAGCCACATTTCGTTGGGAGTAACAACTGGGCGGTTTCAGGTAGTAGGACCGAAAGTGGTTCTGCCATATTGTGCAACGATCCTCATCTGAAATTGTCGCTTCCGTCCATTTGGTATGAGATTCAGTTACACAGCACTTCGCTTAATTGTTACGGTGTTTCGTTGCCAGGTTCGCCCGGAATTACGATTGGATTCAATGATAGCATTGCTTGGGGAGTAACCAATGCAGGAAGAGATGTAAAGGATTATTATGCCATCGATTTTGTCGATCACTCAAAAGGAACTTATCGATTGGGCGGAGAAATCATGACTGCTTCCCAGCGCATTGAGGAAATAAAAGTGAAGGGGAAAAAGTCTGTTTTAGATACGGTGCTTTATACCAAATATGGGCCTGTTGCACTATCGAATAAAAAAGAAAATCAGTTTTTAGCACTTCGCTGGTTTGCTCACGATCCGTCTAACGAGCTATTGACCTTCTACAAGCTTAATCGTGCGTCCAATTTCAACGATTACGAAGAAGCACTTTCGTACTACAATTGTCCGGGGCAGAATTTCGCTTGTGCTGATGCGAAAAACAATATTGCCATTTGGCAGCAAGGGAAATTCAAGATAAAACCTAAAGATTACGGGAAGTTCATTTTAGATGGAAGTGACCCCAAAAACCTTCAGGAACGGTTCATTCCACAAGCACAGAATCCGCATATGCTGAATCCGGAAAGAGGTTTTGTGAGTTCTGCAAATCAACCAGTAACAGATGCGAGTTACCCATATTACTATTCGGGAGTATATGAGGAATTTCGAAATAGGACCATCAACGATTTTCTGAGGAAGGATAGTTCCATCAGCATACAAGACATGATGGATCTTCAACTTTCCAATTACAATTTGCTTGCAGCGGAAGTGTTGCCGATTTTGATTTCCATGCTTGACACTTCTGATTTTCAGAATAAGGAGAACGAACTTCTGGCGCTGCACGAATTGCAAGGTTGGAATTACAGGAACGATAAGGAACTTATTGCACCAACAGTATTTGAGATATGGTGGGATGAGCTGAACAATATTCTTTGGGACGAATTCAATAGCATCGAATGGGATCAGAACATGTACTACCGCTATTCATGGGAGCAATTGATGAATGATGGAAAAGCAAAAGTGGATATGCGCGACCCGCGATATGTCTATCCGATGGCAAAAGTCACTATCGATCTATTGAAGAACGAACCAGATCATCAGGTTTTTGATCATCGATCTACCAATAATAAGATTGAAGTGGCTGAGAATGTAGTATACGATTCGTTCTATTGGACGGCCATGAAATTTGGAGATATCATCAAATACAAATTCAATCAACCTTATTGGGGACAGTATCAAGCCACGCGTGTTCAGCATTTGATGCGATTGGATGCTTTCAGTTCCAAAAAATTATTTGTTGGAGGAAATGAGAATGCACCGAATGCGACCACTTCCACTCATGGACCATCTTGGCGAATGATTGTTCAAATGGATTCAGATGGGCCAAAAGCTTGGGGCGTTTTGCCTGGCGGGCAATCTGGAAATCCGGGAAGTAAACAATATTCAACTTCGCTCGAATCGTGGTCTAACGGGGAATATCATCAACTGAACTTTCTGCATGATCAATCTCAAACGGATAGTTTATGGACTTCACAAACTTTTAAGCCGGTTTCGGAATGAACTTTTTGCTGCGCGTAGTTCTGATTGCAGTGCTTGGGGCAATTTCTCAGGTTTATTTGCCGTGGTGGACGGCTGTTGTCGTAGCTTTGTTGGTTGAAAGTATCATCGGTAAAGGAGACAATACTTCGTTCTTTTCCGGGTTTTACGGTCTTGCAGTTCCGTGGATGGTTTTGGCAACGTATATCGATGTGAAAAGCGAATCGGTTTTATCAATACGAATTCTGGAATTGCTGAAATTACCGCAGTTCAGTTTCGTGCTTATAATTGTGACTGGGCTTGTTGGAGGACTTGTAGGTGGTCTCGGATCTATGACTGGAGGATTGATTAATAATGTAGTGTTCAGGAAAGATGGATAAACCAATAAGCGTATCGCTGGCCTTAGGAAGTGGAGGGGCAAGAGGGCTTGCTCATATTGGCGTTATTCAAGTGTTGCAAGACGAAGGTTTTTCGGTACAGAATCTTGCAGGCTCGTCAATGGGTGCATGTGTTGGTGGTATTTATTGCGCAGGAAAACTGGATCTGTTCACAGATTGGGTTTTGCAACTCAATAAACGTGAAACACTCCGGTTGATGGATTTTACCATGTCCACACAAGGAGTGCTGAAAGGGCAGAAGGTGCTTCAGCATCTCAAATCTATTTTAGGCGAAATCAGGATTGAAGATTTCGACATTCCATACACGGCCGTAGCCACGGATGTGAAAACCAAAGAAGAAATTTGGATGCGAACTGGTGACCTTTACACCGTTATCCGTGCTTCTTCTTCCATTCCAACTCTCATGATGCCATCAAAGATGGGAGACAGAATTCTTATTGATGGAGGAGTGCTCAATCCATTACCGATTGAACCTTTGATGCCACGAATTACGGATTTGGTTGTGGCAGTAAACATTAATGCGCATGCAGAAGATCACCAGCGCTATCGCGAAGTGCATATTTCAGCAGAACAGGATAAGATTGAAGAACAGACCGAAGAAGAAACATCGGCATACACCAGCCGAATGGTAAGTACTGTAAAGAGCTGGTTGAATATGGCTAAGTCGGAAGAGACAGACAAAAATCAGGAAACCACGCTCAATTATTTAGGAATGCTTAATAAGACCTACGATTTCATGCAGGACCGCATGTGCGAGCAGAATATTGAGATCTACAAACCAGATATGGTCATAAACATTCCGCGCTCCGTTGGTGCCACATTAGAATTTTACCGCGCAAACGAAATGGTAGAAGAAGGCAGAATTGCCGCTAAAAAGGCCATTTTGGAATGGCGGAAAAAACAGCTTGCGGTATGACGTTCATTATTGTGATCATAACGGGTGTTGTTTCGTTCGCTGCTTTTCAGAGCAGAGAATTGATGGCCAAACTCATGTTCAATGCCTATTTGGTCAAGCATTCCAACGAATGGTTCAGAGTAATTACCCATGCATTCGTCCATTCTGGTTGGATGCATTTGATGGTGAACATGTGGGTGCTTTGGAATTTCGGAGACATGACCGAGAACGGATTTGTTGAATACCGTGGCTCAGGAGGTTCGCTCATTTTTGTTGCGCTTTACGTAGGAGGAATCCTTTTCGCCACGTTACCATCCTATCGAAGACATCAAGACGATTTTAGTTACAATGCAGTAGGAGCGAGTGGAGCAGTGGCAGCAGTGCTTTTTTCGGCCATTTATTTTTCGCCAACCATGAATCTGCTACTCATGTTCATTCCAATTCCAATTCCAGCTATCATATTCGGAGTGTTTTATCTAGCGCTGGAATGGTACCTCGATAAACAGTCTAACGACAATATTGCCCATGATGCTCACTTTTGGGGCGCAGCCTTCGGATTTTCCTTCTCGGTGCTAATGGCTCCCGATAGAATGCAGTATTTCGTGCAAGAGATTTCAGAACGATTTCTAGGATGAACAAAGCTTTATTTCTAGATCGAGATGGCGTTTTGAATCGAGAACGAGGCGAATACACGTTCCGTTCAGAAGATTTTGAGTTGCTTCCAGATGTGATAGAATCGCTGAAACTTGCACAGGAAAAGGATTATCTGCTCATAGTGATTTCAAATCAAGGAGGAATTGCAAAGGGCATTTATCTAAAAAGTGATGTCGAAAAACTACACGGCATTTTGAATTCAACCTTGAAAACGAATGGCGTTCATCTGAGCGAAATCTATTACTGTCCACATCACAATGAGCTTGGAAAGTGTCTTTGTCGTAAACCGAATTCGTTGATGTTGGAAAAAGCCATTGCCAGATTCGATGTGGATGTAACCCGTTCTTTAATGATCGGAGATAGCGATAGAGATGTAAGAGCAGCCGAAAATGTTGGGGTAAATGGAGTGCGCATCGATCCAAATACAAGTATTCTTGAAATTGTGAGTAGCTTGAAATGAGTACAGTACAGCTAGTAAACGGAAAATTCCTTCTTACTTCGGATGGTGTTTTGAGAACCGATAATCGTGGGTTTTGCTACGGAGATGGTTTTTTCGAATCGATGCGTGTGTCCAAAGGCAATGTTCCGTTTTTGCGAGGACATTGGAAGCGGCTGCTCCGTGTCACCACTTTCTTACGGATGGAATTGCCTAGTTCTTTTACGGAGCAAATGTTTGGCGCTTACGCGATGGAGTTGGCCATGCGTAATGGTTTTGAGAATGCCCGAATTCGATTTCAAGGCTACAGAATGGGAGCGGGGCGATATTCTCCTGAGAATAACATGCTCGGCTGGAGCATGATCTGTCAACCGCTTGAGAGTTCTGAATATCAGCTCAATAAGACAGGATTGAATGTGGGATTTTGTACTTCACACACGATCAATCCAGCTCCGCAAAGCTCGTTTAAGACAAGTAATTCTTTGCCGTATGTAATGGGAGGAATCTTTGCATCAGAGAATGGATTTGATGATTGTTTCTTGCTAGATGTTCGTGGAAATGTGGCTGAAGCAACAGGTTCCAATGTGTTTTTGCTGAAGGGAAACAAATTGATAACACCTGACCTCTCTAATGGTGGAGTGGCTGGAGTTATGCGAACGGTTGTTCTTCGCGAGGCAACAGATTTAGGTTTGACTACGTCTCAAATTAAAATGAGGAAAGAAGATGTGCTTGAAGCCGATGAGTGTTTCCTCACGAATGCCACCAGAGGCATCCAATGGGTTGGAGCAGTCGAGAAAAAGCGATATTTCAAAAGGTGCAGTTCTCGTTTTACCGACCACATCAATCGAAAATTCGATCTTCTCAGTTAAGTCGTGGGTCTTCGGGCAAATTGACCATGTAGGCAAATGGATCTCCCATGCCTTGGAGGACATCAGACCAAAGTTTTTCTGGTTTTTGTGTGAAAAGAATTTCTTTGGAAGCACGCGCCACTATCCAACTCTTGCTTTCCATCTCGTTTTTTAACTGGCCTTCAGACCAACCAGCATAACCAACGAACAGACGAATTTCATTTGGTTTGATATCGCCTGAAAGCATCAATTCCTTGATGGTTTCAAAATCTCCACCCCAATAAACTCCTTCCATCACTTTTTTTGAGTTTGGAATTCGGTCACCAAGTTGGTGCAAGTAATGCAGCGTTTCTTTTTGCACTGGACCTCCAAGTGCTAATCGGGAATCGAACACTGGAGCGTTTTCGATGGCTTCGTTCAAATACATTGGAATCGGCTTGTTCAAAATGAGGCCAAAAGAACCATTTTCGTTGTGCTCTGTCAGAAAGATCACCGACCGTTTGAAATACGGATCTTGCATGAAAGGTTCAGAGATCAATAATCTCCCCGCACGCGCTTTAATGCGTTGGTTAGGTACCGTGAATATGTCAGAAACATCCATCGATACTAATAACGCAATTTTCAAATTAAATGTTGGAGAAATTTCAAGATTCACACACAGCGTCTAGAAAGTGCTATAAATACAAAGCCCCAAAAGCAAACGCTTTCGGGGCTTCATTTAAACGATTTAACTCGTGACTATTTTTTAGCGGCTGCTTTTTTAGCAGGGGCTTTCTTAGCTGCAGGTTTTTTTGTCGTTTCTGCTTTCTCCGTTTCCGCTTGGGCCTTTGGTTCAGCTTTTTTAGCGACTACAGGTGCAACATATGCATCGCTTGACTGCTTTTGTCTTCTTACTCCGTAAGATCCATTCGCAATTTTACCGCGCTTACTTTTGATATCTCCTTTTCCCATAATGCTTTTGAGTTTTTGGTTCGACTTTGGACAAACTTAGCAAAATTGATTTTGTAGCGCTGTTCAGTAAATGCATCAAACAAAAAAAGCCCCGTCATTTCTGACAGGGCTTTTAAATTAAATGATGGTTTCTACGAATGCTATTTGGTAAGTATCAAGCGCTCTGATACGTTCAAGTTATCACCTTTCACAATCAGGGTATAAACACCAACTGCAAGGCCACGGGTATCAATTTGATGAGTACCCGTAGGTCCCGTTGATTGGTAGTTCCAAACTTCCTGTCCAACAGAATTCAGCATCCGGAAGTCAAGTTTAGATATCGCATCTGAGTTATAGCTGAAAGTGAAATTCTCGGAAGAAGGATTAGGATACACACGAAGGTCAAATTTCTCTGTTTCACTAATGTCAACAGTGATTGAAGAACAACCTTCAATTATAATGTCATCAAGATCCAAGTATAATTGATCCAACGCGGTATGGCGGAATCCAATATAAACACTTTGAAATGCATATGGATTTGACGGAAGAGGCACCGATTGGGCTGTCCAAATTGTATCTCCATCTGTTGACGCTGCGTTATCAGCAACCGAGAAAAGTGTTGTAGCACCAGTAAAATTGGCAACAGATGTTCCGGTAGTATTCAACAAGACGCTGTATCCATCTCGGTACAAATTATTTCCATATCGGTGCTTCCAAGAAAGTGTTCCACCATCTGAAGGCATCGTAATAGGTCCAAATGTTAACCAATTGTTTGCAGGAACGGTTGTGTTTACGAACCAAGAAGTAGCTCTAAGGAAGAAGTTCGTGTCTCCAGGAGCTACAACCGTATAGAATCCCATCCATTCAGAATTCCATCCAACATTAGCCAGAGTGGTAGCAACTGCCTGTTGGTCAATATCAGCAGCAAGCACGTCAAAGTTTGGGGCATCAGTATCGTTTACATAAAACAGGTCACCATCAAATGCCATCAGATCTTCACAAGTTGTGGTTGTTCCGCCACCACCGATACAGAAATTGTGTGTTGCTGAGGAACCAAAGTTGGCATTAGTTGCGGTCATTTGAACTAGTGTGGTGTTTCCTTGAGTGATTGTGTAATTACCATTAATGGTACATTGTGTGTACTGCGAACCATACATTCCATCGCCAAAAGAATCATCGATGATGAAATCATAGCAATCTTCTGCCAGGCAAAGCGATTCTACAACTTGCTGTCCGCTGGTGTTGTTTACGTATGGTCCGCCAGAAGTAATTAGCTGATTACTTGAGTTTCTGATCTCCCAAGTTATCTCGTCTCCGTAGCAATCTAGGTTCAACGTTAGAGTAACGGAACTTCCACCCGAAGCAACATTGAAACTTGAAGTCGTTTGGTCGTTGCTCGTCACCTGATCGGTATTACTTCCGTTCAAGCTACCAGAAACTGTTTTGGCAGTGAACGTATGTGTCGTAGCGGACGTTGTCATTGAATTCAGAGTAACATTTACTGAGCTGTTCGAAGCTAAACTCCCTGTCCAGTTGTATGTAGTTGGGCTGTTAGAATCTATGTAATACTGAATTTGAACAGAACTTAGCGTTGTACTGCCATAGTTACTCAGTGTAACGATCGGAGAGAATGTCGTATTGCAAAGCGATCCAGTTGGAACAGAAATGGCAGAAATTGCGGCATCGAAATTTGTTGAAACACCACAATTATTCGTGTTAACAACGGCATTTCTCACACCAGCAAGAACGCTACGCATGTAAGAGGTTTGGTTGGTTGTAAACCGATTTTGGCAATCTTCAGGTGTATAATCCATGTAGTTCGTGATCATTTGACCAGAACAATTGCCATTGTAAGTGCAGTTGGACATGGAAACTTGCTTTGCATTCGGAGTATCAGCAAATCCGTCTCCATCAGAGCAGGTATTTGGAGAAGAATCGCTGAACGTGTGAGATAATCCAAGATAATGACCCACTTCATGGGTTAAGGTCCTATTGGTTAATGAACCCCAAGGCCAAAGTCTGAATCCTTGATTTTGATTCGGGTCGTTGCCAATACATATGTTAACAACCACAATTCCATCACGTTGGGAGTTGTTAGTGACTGGAGTTGATGGCTGATAAGCATACCCTAAAGTTCCTCCAGACCAATTGCTGGGATTAGCAAGGTCGCTACCTTGATTCTCAATTTCAGATACGATCCAAACATTCAAGTAATAACGATTGTCCCATCGGCTCAATCCTTTTACAGAAACTTCATTAGAATTGGTAATACCACTACTAGAATATCCACTAACGGAAGTTCCATTAACTCGATTAATTCCTGAATGAGGATTCCCGTTCGGGTCAACTCCAGCCAAACAGAATTGTATCTCTGTGTCAGGACCTAAACCTTGCCCAATCGCTCCGTCTGCGCTTGTCCGTCTGTAATCACGGTTCAAGGCGTCTATAGCGCTTTCAATTTGAGCATCAGAGATGTTCGTTCCAGAACCAACAGCTTCACCTTTGTGAATAACGTGGAATACAACAGGAATTGTGTATACAGGTGGTGCAGCACGCTCGCCAGATTCAAATTCTGCTGCTATTCGCGAAGTCATTTCTTGAGCATCTTGCCACCCTTGTCGGTATACAGGATCAATTGCTTTTAGCGCCTCTGTATAAGAGTGCTGCCCACACTTTTCTCCAATTGTACCATCAATGTGTTCATCAACAGAAACACTGTTTTTTCCAGTTAGAAGTGAAGAGTTCGCGCCAATTTTTGTAACAGGAACCTTCACTGTATTCTGAGCAACAGAAATACCAGTTGCCAGTAGAAGTGCGAGAACGGCAGAGTAGATGTTTTTTATCATTTTATAATGGTTTGAAAGTGCGGCAAACAAACGAAAAAAAGTAATCGATTTCTGTCGTCTTGAGGTTAGAAGCAAGAGTTTTGTCTCTTATCATACGGAAACTCATCACTTTAAATTCGATAACAAAATGATTGTGCCGTAAACGAGAAATTACACGTGTATAGGATTTGCCGAAGAATCAGATTACAACTGGTTCATAAGTTGTTGATAAGGCAGTTGATACACGGTTCGTAATTACGCTGCAGGAATTTTGGAGCTAGACGTGTAAGTAGCGTAAATTTGGTAGAACCAAGTGAGAGATAAAAGGCTGGCCATAAGGCCACTTTCCAAGAAACCTCAAGGGGATTCAGAGGGAAGAAACCTGGAAGCTTAGTCTGTCTTCGGGCAGACGGGTGAGGCAGAATAGAAAGAAGTGATGCTTAGGCAGATCGGAAGTCAGGAAGGCCAACGGAGTAAGCAGTTCGCTGCAGAAAAGGAAAGGGAAGTCAGAATAACAGCAGCTTGGCGCTGAGATAAGATCACGGTCTTTTCAAGGTGAGAACGGAGGTCAATCGCAAGATTGGTCTCCGTTTTTGTTTATCCGATCATTTCGGCCGATTGCTTCCCAATCGAAGTTCCAATGGCAATTCCCATTCCTCCTAACCGCACAGCGCACGAAGCATTTGCGGACAGTCGTTTTATAATGGTTTGTTTAGAATCTCCAACTCCCATTATTCCAACCCATCTATGGTCAATCATAAAATTCGATTTCGGTAAAATCACTTCTGCAAGAAGTCTATCCAACTCATTTTGAATGATTTCAGTCGTTTCAAAAGTGGTACTGGTTTCGGTTTCCTTATCCAAATGGCGCCCGCCTCCAAAAAGCAACCTGTTTCCTACATTTCTGAAGTAATAAAATCCTTCGTTCATATGAAATGTGCCCATCACTTTCAATTTTTCAATGGGCGAGGTGATAAGCACTTGAGCACGTGCGGGCTTCACATCTAATTCTGGAAGCAGCTTGCTTGCAAATCCGTTTGTGGCAATATGGAAATGAACGCATTTAACAACCGCACCATTCGTAAATTCAACTTCAACTCCATTTCCCGAATCTGTAAAGTCTTTCACTTCCATTCCGTTCAGAATATCGATTTCCATCTCGTTGGCCAACCGAAGAAGTTTATTCATCATTTTGCCGGTATCAATGGCACCTTCATGTTTGTTCAGGATCAAGTGATTGACTCCTGAGAATCCGAATTCTGAAATTTGGTTGTCGCATACTGCGTACGTCTCTTTCAGTCCAGTCCGAGAGTTCAATTCTTTGTTTGCTTCGGAAATGAAAGCAAGGCATTCTTCGAACAAAAGCTCATCAGCATTTCGGAACAACTCAAAACCACCACAATCTGAGTAATCCATCTCAACATCTCCTACTAGTCTTCGCAACTCGCGAAGCCCATTCCAGCGTTGCTCCACAATGCTGAACACCTCATCAAACGAAGAACGTTTGAGGTCACTGAGTATTTCGCTGGCGCTTCCAAAACAAGCAAATCCTGCATTTTTAGTGCTCGCACCCGAAGGCGAACTCCCTCTTTCTACAATCAGTACTTTCGCCTGCGGATATTTACGTTTATAAAATATGGCAGTGGTAAGCCCAACAATTCCGCTACCTGCAATAAGTAGATCAATAGAATGTAGGAGTGGCCTTATTTCCCAATAGCTGAGCGTTGCTGGAAAAGATCTCTGATTCATGCCCAAAAAGTGAAGGGATTTAGTTCTTCAAAAGTGAAACAAAAAGTCCAGTTTGGTGTAAGAGTTGAGTTGAAGTGAAAAGCTGCGTAATTGATGGCTGTGAGAAGTATGATACATGTGAACTTCTGGAAATGGGCGATGATTTGCCTGCTAAGTGCTTCGTTTTCGGCTTTTGCCCAAGACAAGGGACTTGATGTTTCCGGGTCTGTGAAAGAAGGTTGGAAAGGGCTAGAAGGCACGAAACTCACACTTTACAAGAACGGTTCGGTAGATAAATCGTTTACCACATCGGCAAACGGTAAATTCAATTTCTCTTTCGATGTGAACGCAACGTACTTGCTAGATGTGAGTAAACCCGGTTACGTTTCAAAGAAAATAGAGTTCAATACGGAAGTTCCCGCAGGAGAAGCTTTAGGATGGGATTTCGATTTCATCGTAGAGTTGTTTCAAGACCAATCAGGGCTTGATAAGGCCATTTTTTCACATCCAGTAGCAAAGGTCCATTACAGCGATAAGTTCAAGGAGTTCGATTATGACCTTGATTATTCGATGGAATTCCAAAAGCAAGAGGAAGAAGTCTTTAAAGAACTTGAGAAACTCAACGAAGAAAAATTCAAGGAAGAAGAACGCCAACGAAAAGAAGCTGAGAAACTTCAAAAAGAAGAAGCTAAGCGAATAGCAGCTGAGTTGAAAGCCAAGGAAGAAGCAGATAAGGCACAATTAGCAGAGGAAGCGAAAAAGAAATTAGAAGCTGAAGCAGAGGCTGTTCGGTTGGCGAATGAGCAAAAAGCCAAGGCTGAATCTGATCGTTTGGCCAAAGAAGAAGCAGAAAAGGCTCGTGTAGCAGAGGAAGCGAGGAAAAAACTGGAAGCAGAAGCGGAAGCTAAGCGCGTGGCCGATGAACAGAAAGCAAAGGCTGAAGCAGAGCGTTTGGCTAAAGAGGAAGCGGAAAAGGCACGATTAGCCGAAGAAGAAAGAAAGAAGCAAGAAGCAGCTAAAGAAGCCCAGCGTATAGCCGCAGAAGCAAAGGCAAAGGAAGATGCAGAAATCAAGGCAAAAGAGAGCAACTACGCAGCTTTGGTGAAAGATGCGGATAGACTTTTTAGCGATGAAATGTTTTCCGAAGCGAAAGCCAAGTTGGAACAAGCATCTCGGATTTTTCCAGAACGGAAAGAACTGAATACGAGACTTTCTGAAACAGATAAGAAGATTGCACAAGTAAAACTTGAGCAGGAGCAGCAGGAAAAACGTATCGAACAATTCAACCAAATGATGATTCAAGCGGATGAATTGTCTGCGATGGAGAAGTACGAAGCGGCAATCAATCTGTATGAAACGGCAGCTGACGTTAATCCAGATTCAGAAATGCCTGTTTACAAGCTGAACGAATTGAAGTTGAAAGTGGCTGCTCTTGCTAAAGCAGAACAGGAAAAGCGTCAGAATCAAGAGAAATTCGATCAACTGATGAAGAATGCCGCTGAGGCAGAAAAAGCAAGTGATTTCCAAAATGCCCGCAGCATGTATTCTCAAGCGGCCGAATTGCTGCCTCAGAATCCTGAGCCAAACGCAAGAATCAAAGCAATTGATGTGGCTGTTGCAAAGCAGGAAGCAGAAAGACAACAGCAAGAAGCGTTGAATCAGCAATTTGCTGCGCTTGTTTCATCAGGAGATGATCTTGCCAAGTCAGGCGATTTGACTGGAGCAGAGAACAAATTTGCTGAAGCTTCTAAGATCAAGCCTGATGATAAGGATGTAAAGAAGAAATTGAAAGACTTGTCGTCTGCTATCGCGGAGCAAAAGAAACGTGACGAAGAACAAGCTAAGAAGCAACAGAATTTTGCCCAACTGCTGGCGGATGCCAGTGCTATGGAGTCTTCAGGTCAACTTGTTGAGGCCAAAAAGAAGCTTTCAGACGCCCTTACATTGGGAATAGATAATGCTGCAGTTGAAACACGCATTCAATTGGTAAATGAGCGTATTCAGCAAATGGAACAGCAAAAAGCGGCTGAAGCGGCCCAAAAAGCTGCTGCTGAAAAAGCCAAGTTGGATGAAGAGAAACGGCTGGCTGAAGAAGCCAAGAAAGCTGCTGAAGAGGAAGTCAAAAGGCAAGCTGAAATAGCCAAGGCAAAAGCTGAGGAGGAAAAACGTCAGGCAGAAGAATTGGCCAAGCAACAAGCAGAAGCTGCAAAAGTTGAAGCAGAAAGATTAGCTGAAGAAAAACGTAAGGCGGATGAAGCTGCAAAGGCCGCGAAAGAGCAGGAAGAAGCTCGCTTGGCTGAAGAACTTCGAGTGAAGAAAGAAGCAGAAGAAGCTGCTAAAGCAGAGGCGAAACAACAAGCTGAGTTGGCAAAAGCCAAAGCCGAGGAAGAAAAACGTCAGGCAGACGAATTGGCCAAGCAACAGGCAGAGCAAGCAAAAGCCGAATCGCAAAGATTAGCTGAAGAAAAACGTAAGGCAGACGAAGCAGCTAAGGCCGCGAAAGAGCAGGAAGAAGCTCGTTTAGCAGAAGAACTTCGAGCGAAGAAAGAAGCAGAAGAAGTTGCTAAAGCAGAAGCGGAACAACAAGCTGAGTTGGCAAAAGCCAAAGCCGAGGAAGAAAAACGTCAGGCTGATGAAGCTGCTAAGGCTGCGAAAGAGCAGGAAGAAGCTCGCTTGGCAGAAGAACTGCGGTTGAAGAAGGAAGCGGAGAAGTCGACCAAAGCTGAGGCCAAGGCCAAGGCAGAGGAAGAAAAGCGTGTGGCAGAAGAATTGGCCAAGCAACAGGCAGAGCAAGCCAAAGCGGAGTCGGAAAGATCAGCGGAAGAAAAACGAATGGCGGATGAAGCTGCTAAGGCTGCGAAAGCGCAAGAAGATGCACAATTAGAAACAGAACTTCAGGCAAAGAAAGTAGCGGAAGAAGTAGCCAAAGCTGAGGCTAAAGCTAAAGCCGAAGAAGAAAAACGTAAGGCTGAGGAATTGGCCAAACAGGAAGCGGAGCTAGCAAAAGTTCAAGAGGCCAAAGTGGCCGAGGAAAAGCGCCTTGCTGAGGAAGCTTCTAAACTTGCCAAAGAGAAAGAAGAGGCGCAATTGGCTGAAGAGCTCCGAATAAAGAAAGAAGCGGAAGAATTAGCCAAAGCAGAAGCCAAGGCCAAAGCTGAGGAGGAGAAACGTCTTTCACAGCAATCCGAAGAAGAAAAGAAAGAAGAAGCCAGAAAATCTAAGGAAGAACAGGCTCGCTTAGCAGAAGAACAACGTCAGAAAGCCGCTGAAGAAAAAGAGCGAATGCAAGCTGAAGAAGCTCGGATGAAAGCCGAGAAAGAAGCAGAAAAGGCGCGATTAGCTGAATTAGAAAAGCAGCAAAATGAAGAACGCGAAAGACTTGCTGCAGCAGAAAGAGCGGAGATTGAAGAAGCAATAAGAAGTCAAGAGGAGGCCAATCGTTTGGCTGAAGAACAAGCACGAAAACTAGCAGAAGAAGCAAAAGCAAAGGCTGAAGAGGATAGAAGGAAGGCAGAAGAAGCTGCACGATTGAAAGAAGTGCAGAAACAGCAGCAAGCGGATGAAGCAGCACGCTTGGCTAAAGAAGAGGAGGATCGAAGACTTGCTGAAGTTCGTGAGTCTGAGGGCGAAAGAAGAGAAATGCTCAGCGATAAACAAGCTATGGAAGCAGAGGCAAGAAGAGAAGCCGAAGAAGCTGCTCGTGCAAAAGCCGAAGCGGCAAGGCTATTGGAAGCGGAGAAGCAAGCAGCTATCGATGATCAACGTGCTCAGGAGAAAGAACTGGCAGAAGCGAAGCGCTTGGAAGAAGAAGAACGCTTAAGGAAACAACAGGAATCGGAAGCCCAAGAAAGAATGAGAAGGGCCGAAAATGAGCGCCAACGTTTGGCATTCATTCAAGATTCAATCACTCAGGCAGAAGCGGATAAATTAGAGCAAGAAGCGCAGTTGATCCTTGAAAAGGAGATTGCAGCACGAGAAAATCGCATGAAGGCAGAAGTTGAAGCCAAAGTGAAAAAGGAAATGCAGGCTGAGTTTGAAAATGAACTCAAAGAAAAGGAGCTGGCTGAACAGGCTGAGGCTGCTGCGGAAGCTGCCTTTGAACGTGAACAAGAGTTGAAATTGCGCAAGAAGGAAGAGGAGCGTCAGCAAAAGCTTGCAATGATGGAATCGCGCAAGCGCCAAGAGTTGGAAGCTTGGGAAGCCAAAGAATTGGAGTTGGAAAGAAAAAGAGAGGAAGCGGAAATTGCTGCCAGTGCCCGAGAGAAGAAGCTGGAACAAGAACGTGTAGAGAATGAGGCTGAAATGGCTCGAAATGAAGAAGTGGCAAGAATTGCAGCCGAAAGGAATGCGGAACGTGCCGCTGATCTAGAGCAACGCAGGTTAAGAGAAGAACAGGAAAATGAGCGAAGGCTGCAATTAGCCGAAGAGTGGAAGCAGATGCGTGAGGCTGCGGAACAAGAACGAAAGTTGGAACAGCAGCGGTTGGATGCGGAAAAAATTGCCCGTGCCGAGAAAGAGAAAGCGGTGATAGAGAAGGAGCGAATTGAAGCGAAACAACGAAGAGAAGATGAAATTGCCTTAGCAGGTGCAACTGCCAAGGATAGGCAAGAACTGGAAGAGAAAATGCGACTTGAACGCGAAGCAAAACGCAAAGAAGAAGTCGAGCTGAAGGAAGAGAATTTCAGAAGTAAGAAGGAATTTGAGGAGAAGGCAAAAGGGCTTGCTCAATCTGCTGTCGATTCAGAGCGAGATGCATACGAAGCTGAAGTACGCGCAAAATTGAAAGCAGAATATGATGCTAAACGAGCGGAGATTTTAGCAAAGGAGAAGGAAAAGCAGTTAGTAGTAGCAGAAGTAAAGCCAACGCAATATCAAATGGACCTTGCCGATAAGTATCCGATGGGAATCACGGAGGAATCTGAGGTTAAACACAATCGCGAAGTGAAAACGCTAATCGTGAAGCGTAAAGAAGGCGTTGCAAACCAGTACAGTCGCGTAAAATGGAACTGGGGTGGCGTTTACTATTTCAAGAACGAGCAAAGCACCTCAAAAGAGATCTTTGATCAGGAAACGAAGTGGTGATCTACTAATCTAGCGCTACCTTTCGAGTAGCTTGTTCGTAGCCATCGGAAAGTTGTAAAAGGTATATTCCGTTGGATGCGTTCAGATCAAATGTCTTAGTGCTGTTTGATTGAATTGACTCCGTAAAAACCCTTCTTCCTGAAATGTCCAGTATACTAACTGAAAGGGTTCTGTTCAACGGATTTCTAACCGTAAAGATTTTACCATTTTGAGCTGCCACAACTTCGTTTAACGCTGCCTGATTATCGATACCCAGTGCATTTGTTGTCAATTGTAGCATGGTCGTGTCAGCATCGCAGTTTGAAAAAGCAATGTGCGTGACCGTAAACGTTTCGGTCGTTTGATACGCGTGGATTGGATTTTCGTCAGTAGAGGTTTCACCATCACCGAAAGTCCAAAAATGGTCAGTAGCGTTTTCAGAATTGGCAACGAACTGAACTTCAAGTCCACTATTGAAGGCAAAATCTGCATTTGAAACCACGTCTTGATGACCGATGGACCAGTTGCTTAAGCTGTCAAGCACCATATCTGCCGCCAACTGCTGAAGCGTTTCAGCATCTGCCTGACCGATGGATGAATAATACGTGATGCCAACAGGAGATTGCCTGAAAATGGTGGCATAGAAGACGCACGCATTCAGATATGTTCCCCAAGCACTCGGATGACTTCCATCGCCCGAATAAAGTCCGTTCCAGAAGAAATTGTCTGCAACAGACATGGCATGCCATGCTGCACCACACGGTGCAACAGTGCCTCCATTGTTCGCACCCATTTCCAAGTAGCTTTGACGAAGCCTGAAATTCATTCCTTCAAAAGTGCAAAGCGGAGGATAAAACGGACAGTTACTTTGATCACCGTCTTTTCTGCCCCAGGTCATGAAAAAAACGGGCTCTGTACAAGCATCATTCGATCGGATTGAATCGACCAGAATGGCTGCGTACGGATAACAGTCGGAAGCAACTTGAGATGGCGGAAAAGAAGGAATCTGGCTTTGTTCCTGAAGTACGACAAAATCCCAATCTCTACTTGCAATTTTCGCCAACGATGTGGCATTGGTTGAATGACCTTGGAACGTGTAGCCACCCGGAGTGTTCGATTCGTGGTAAATGGTATCGCCACCTGCTAAGGCCAAATTGTACAGCGTTCCAGGAAGATCAGCAGTGAAAGTATAGCTGTTTCCCAAAAACAGGATGGAAGTAGTTTGCGAAAACGTTGAAAGACTCAGGAAGTATAATCCGATGAATAGCAGGTATTTCATATGCTCGTTTATTGGTTGAAAATGAAAGACGAGGTAGTTCAGAAATGGAGGCGTGCCTTAGGAGCTAATGAAAAATCAGCGAAATCAACGTTCAAGTATTTGAAGTAGCCGACAATTCCGATCATCGCTGCATTGTCTGTGCAGTATTCAAACTTGGGGATGTGCGCCTCAATTCCATGTTTTTCTGCAAGCTTCTCAAAGCTGCTTCGCAACTCACTGTTTGCAGAAACGCCCCCAGCTAGCGCAATATGTTTCACGTTGAACTGAAGGATCGCATCACTCAATTTCGACATCAGATAACCGACAAGATGATGCTGATACGAGGCGCAGATGTCATTTAGGTTTTTCACGATGAAATCGGAATCGACTTTCATTTCGTGTTGTAAATGATAGAGAAATGATGTTTTTATTCCACTGAAACTGAAGTCAAAGCCATCAATTTTGGGAGTGGAGTAGCTGAATCTGTTCGGGTTTCCGGTCTTTGCCAACTTGTCTATCATCGGTCCGCCAGGATAACCGAGATTGAGAATTTTCGCTGCCTTGTCGAATGCTTCGCCTGCTGCATCATCAATTGTTTTTCCAACGATGCTCATTTTCAATGGTTCTTCCACCAGCACAATTTGTGTGTGTCCACCGCTAACGGTTAAGCACAGAAATGGAAATTCAGGAGCATTTTTATCATTTTCCTTAATGAAGTGGGCGAGAATATGCGCTTGCATGTGATCAACGCCAATCAGCGGAATTCCCAGCGCGAGCGAAAAAGTTTTGGCAAACGAACCACCAACCAAGAGACTTCCCATCAACCCTGGGCCTTCAGTAAAGGCAATAGCGTTGAGTTCCTCTTTGGTTATTCCTGCTTTTTCAAGTGCTTGATGAACTACTGGAACAATATTTTTCTGATGCTCGCGCGATGCCAGTTCGGGTACAACGCCTCCAAATTCTCGATGAACATCCTGATTAGCTACAATGTTGGAGAGCACTAGATTTCCCCTGAGAACGGCAGCAGAAGTATCATCGCAAGATGATTCGATGGCAAGTATGAGAGGAGAACTTAGCACGGCATTGTTATTGGTTACCTTTGTGGGCAAGGTTTTCAGCGCTCGATGATTTTCAAAAGTATCAAAAAAGCTTTCGCATGGGGTTCAATTCTCATGTTGCTGCTCGTGCTTCTGTTTGGAGGCGGATACTTTGCGTTGCGTAGTCCAAAAGTACAGACGAGAATCACACAGTATATCGCTGAGTATTTGTCGGATGAATTGAAAACCACTGTTTCTGTTCAAGGTGTGGATATTGGGTTTTTCAATCGCATCATTCTGGAAGAGTTGTACGTGCAAGATCTGAAAGGCGACACCTTAGCTTACTTGGACAAACTTCATCTTGGCATCAATTCCATCAGTTTGGATGGGAATGCCGTGCATTTGGGGCGCGTTCGGATTGACGACCTGAAGTTCTATCTCCACAAATATCAAGGAGACGAAAAACTGAATATCCAGTTTCTGCTCGATTATTTTGCGGCACCAAAGGATACCACCAAAGGAAAATCTTGGGATATCCGTTCGGATGAATTGGAGTTGCGAAATGCTTCTTTTCAGCTTCAGAATCACTATGCTGTAGAAACCAAAATTGGTATCGATTACAAAGACCTGGATGTAAGACACATCAATTTACTGCTCACGTCCATTCGCATTGATGCAGATACCATCTTCGGGAATATGGAGCACTTGAATTGCTATGAGAACCGTGGTTTTTTTCTCAAGAATCTGAAAGGAAATGCCAAGGTTAGTCCAGCAGAATTGAAGATTGATGGACTCGTGATTCAAACAGCGACCAGCAATCTCGATCTCGACCTTCATTACACCTATAGCGGATGGGCGGACTATCTTACTTTTATTGATAGTGTCCGAATGGACTACACTATCAATTCGTCTCAGGTCAACTTTGTGGATGTAGCGTTTTTCGCGCCTGCGCTGAATGGATTGAAGGAAAAACTGGATATCTCTGGCCACATTTATGGCCCGGTTTCATCCTTAAATGCCCGTGATCTGAAGATTGCATACGGGAATGTCACTGCGCTTGAAGGTAACATTGACATGGACGGTTTGCCCAATTTCAAAGAAACTTTTCTGTATTTGGATCTGAAGCGTTTTTCCACACGCTACTCAGACCTTATTGCTATTCCCTTGCCACCGTTTGATAGTGGCAAAAGATTGCAACTGCCTAAAAACATTTCCAATTTGGGAAGAATGGATTTCAAGGGAAGTTTTACCGGTTTCGTCAATGACTTTGTGGCCTATGGGAAATTGAACACGGACATAGGCCAGCTACAAACAGATATTCTGTTGAAGCAAGGAGAAACGGCAGACAAATTGGCCTACAGTGGAACGCTTAAATCGGTAGGTTTTGACCTCGGAAAGTTCTTTGAGACGGAAAAACTTGGGAGAGTGACTCTTGATGCAAGCGTTACTGGACACGGTTTGGCAAAAGAAGACATCAACGCCAAGTTGGTCGGCCACATCCAATCGGCTGAGCTGATCAGTTACGATTACAAGAACATTGAAGTGAACGGAACCTTTGCCAAGAGCAAATTTGAGGGCGATCTGAGTATTGTGGAAGATAATCTGGATCTCGTTTTTCAGGGAGCAATTGACCTGAGCCAGCAGCTTCCGCAGTTCGATTTTCACTCCGATATCAATAAGGCCAATCTGTATGAACTGAATATTCTACGAACCCGCGAAAACGCCACGGTAAGTGGAGTTTTAGACGTCAATTTTATTGGTGATGACATCGATAACATACTTGGTAGTATCGAAATTGCCAACGCCACATATCAGCAGGAAGGCGATGAGAAGTATGCCATCAAGTCGTTTGCGCTAGATGTTTCGGAAGTAGGAGAGATCAAGACCTTACAATTGAGGTCTGGCATTGTAGATGCCGATTTCAAAGGGAAATTCAGCTTTAGGAACATTCCAAAAGCGGTAAACAATCTGATGCGAAAGCACTTGCCAAGCTATGCTGGCGAGTTTGCGGTTTTGAAAGCCAACGAAGGTTTGGAATTCGATTTTAACATTGACCTGAACAATACCGAACTGCTCAGTTATTTCTTCGCCAAAGATCTTGTGATCAGTGATAGGTCAAATTTTGTTGGAAGTTATTCATCATCTAGAGACGAGGTGTTTTTGCGTGGAAGGCTAAACGAAGTAAGCTATAAGCAGATCGTGTTGGATAATGTGCAAATAGAGGCGGAAAATCCAGGGAAGGAATTCAGGTTGGGAGTTTATTCTGATAAGGTCAACTTAACGGACAGTATTTATCTGGCCAGTTTTGAGGTTACCTCTTTCACCTTCAACGATAGTTTGGGACTTGTGGTGAAATGGGATAACAAGACCAAGATTGAGAATCAAGCATTCATTCAGGGAGTGGCATCTTTTCCTAAAAATGAGGAGGTTAGTTTTCATCTTGACGATTCTAAAATTACCGTTGCTGGTTTGGATTGGACCGTGCAACCAAACAATCTCTTAGAGATTGATACCACAAGTTTCACCTTCACCAATTTTCAGTTTTTCAATAAGCAACAATCCATTGGATTGAATGGAACGATTTCGAAAGATCCGAAGGCCAAACTCAATGTGAACCTGAAGGATTTTGATCTGGTAAATGTGAATATCGCCACGCAGCGTTCTGGTCTTAGACTTCAAGGTATGATTTCGGGAAATGCACAGGTTTCGGGCATTTACAACGAATTGTTCCTCACCAATCAACTACAGGTTGATTCGTTGGTGCTGAATGAGGTGTTGATCGGAAGTGGCGAACTGAACAACACGTGGATTCCTGCAACGAGAAGCGTACAGGTTTTCGGCCTATTTCAGCGCAACGACATGACGAGCCTAAGTCTCGTGGGAGAATTTCTTCCTGGAAATGATCGTAAGGAGAATTTTAACCTGAAGGCGATGGTTGATCAACTGCCGCTAAGTGTTTTCAATCCTTATATCAAAGTGGTATTAACAGATGTGAAAGGAACAGCCAAGGCTGATCTGAGCTTGAAAGGAACCATTAAAGATCCACGTCTGGCTGGTTCGGTCATTTTGAAAGAAGCCGATATGATGTTCACCTACCTGAATACACGTTTCAGAATATCAGATACCGTAGAAGTAAAACCAGATGGCTTCTACTTCAAAAATCTTGAATTGTTGGATGAACAGGACAACGTTGGAAGTATCAACGGTTGGGTAAAGCACGATGCGTTCAAGAACTTCCGGTTCGATGCAAACCTTGCAGCAAACAATTTCTTGGCGCTTAACACCAATTCAGCCATGAATACGCTGTACTATGGCAAAGCCTATGGTACAGGATCGGTTCACTTTTTCGGTGACCCGAAAAACATGCAACTGGAAGTGGCCATGAAAACCGAGCGCGGCACGCGGTTTTTCATTCCGCTGTTTGGAGCTAAAAATGTCAATGAAAGTGACTTCATCACGTTTGTGAAACCCAAAGACGCAGAAGATGTGATTGAAATTGAGAATGAATTCAAAGTCACTTTCAAGAATCTGACCTTGGATATGGACATAGAGGTAACCTCAGATGCTGAAGTACAATTGATCTTCGATCCACAAGTGGGCGATATCATTAAAGGTAGGGGAGATGGAAACATCATCATGACCTTGGACCGCTCAGGCAACTTCAAAATGTTCGGAGAATACTACATCAAGAAAGGAGAATACCTCTTTACGTTGCAGAATATCGTCAACAAAAAATTCCTTATCCAGCAAGGAGGAACAATTAATTGGAGCGGAGATCCATATAGTGCTCTGGTCAATCTGAAAGCCATTTATGGCGTACGTACTGCCTTATATGATCTAATGTATCCTGACACGGCCAACGGCAATTATAAGAAGCGAATTCAGGTGGATTGTATTCTTAAAATGACGGATAATCTGCTTAGCCCGAACATAACATTCGATATTGACCTGCCGAATTCTGACGACAGGACAATGACCGATGTGAGGAACAAGATCGGTGTTGGCAATGATCAGGAAATGAACCGACAAGTGTTCGGACTATTGGTGCTGAATCGCTTTTTTCCAACAGAAACGCAGAATCAGGCGTTGCAGCAGGCAGGAGGATTTCTCTCGTCAAGTTCTGCCGAAATGATTTCCAATCAGCTCAGTAATTGGCTTTCCAAGATCAGCAACGATTTTGACGTGGGACTCAATTATAGACCGGGAAGTGATATTACTAGCGATGAGTTACAAGCATCGCTCAGCACGCAATTATTCAATAATCGCATTATTGTGGATGGAAACGTGGGTGTGGCCAACACGAAATCCAGTTCCAGTAATATTGTGGGTGATGTGAACATCGAATACAAGATAACAAGCGATGGGCGCTTTCGTGTGCGGGCATTCAACAAGAGCAATGACATCAATACGGTCATCAAATATGCACCATTCACACAGGGTGTCGGTCTTACATATCAGCGTGAGTTCGATCGTTTGGGCGACCTTTTTCGCAGAAGGAAGAAAGAGGACTACGATCCGGTAAACTGACAAGATTCATGTCTTCGGATCACTTTTCTACCATAAGTAGCCGAATGATTATCGTAAATTTCGGTTCATCAGGTTTCTATTCTAACACAAAGAGAAATGAAGAATATTTTAGTTGCAGTGGATTTCAAAGAAGGCGAAAAGCGAGTTATTGATTCGGCTTTTCAATTGGCCAACGCTTTTGGTTCAAAATTGTGGTTAATGCATATCGCAGCGCCAGATCCCGATTTTGTGGGTTATGAAGTTGGTCCTCAATATATCCGAGATAGCCGAGCGGATGAACTGAGAAAAGAACATCGCGTGCTTCAGGAATACACAGAGGAGTTAAGAGTTAAAGGAGTGGTAGCAGAAGGTCTGTTGGTGCAAGGAGCCACGATTGAAATGATCATTGAAGAGTCTCAGAAATTGAATGCAGACCTCATCGTTGCTGGGCATCACAACAACGGGTTTTTTTACAACGCTTTTGTGGGAAGCGTCTCTGCCGACATCATCAAGAAATCGAAAATTCCAGTATTGATCGTCCCTTTGGATTGAACTACTCTCCGAACTTGAGAAGACTAAAAGCACCGCGAGCAATGGCCACCGTGCCTTTTGTCTTTTGATACAGCTTCACATCAGCCTTAATGATGCGTTTACCAACTTTCAGAAGTTCTGCTTCGGCATATAGGTCTTCCTTGATCGCTCCACTTAAGTAATCAATTCTCAGGTCAATTGTGTTCAGTTTGTCGCGTGCATCAGTAAGAACGGTGGAGGCAGCAATTCCTGCAGCAGAATCGGCAATGCTTGCAATGATGCCACCGTGCCAAAGGCCGTGAATGAAATCTCCGATGAACTCATCTTTGAAAGGCACGTGCACCTTTGCAAAGCCTTCCCTAATTTCCATGATCTCGAACCCGAAGATCTTATTGGCAGGCATATTCTGCTCAATGGCCATTTTGATAATGGCCCATTTCTGTTCTTCCGATTCGTAGGTAAGGCTCATTAGTCTTCTTGTCCAGGAATTACTGGCTTAGCGAAGTATATCACCACTTGCTCAACCAAAAGGTACATTACCGGAACAATCACCAACGTCAGGAAGGTAGCGAAGGATAGACCATAAACAACAGTCCATGCCATTGGACCCCAGAATGCCACGTTATCTCCACCGAAATAGATCTGAGGGTCAAGTTCGCTTAAAAGCGTGTAGAAGTTAATATTCATACCCGTTGCAAGTGGGAGCAGACCCAAAACCGTTGTAATGGCCGTAAGCAATACTGGTCGCAAACGTGTTTTTCCACCTTCGATAATGCATTCTACCGCTTCATTCAATGGCAAAACACTTCCTTCTGGCATGCCTAATTCTTCGCGTTTTCTAGCGCGGGTCAGGTCGATGTAGTCGATGAGCACGATGGCGTTGTTTACCACAATTCCCGCCAGCGAAACGATTCCAATTCCAGTCATGATAACCGAAATGGTGTCGCCAAAGGCAATGATTCCCAAGAAAACACCGATGGTGCTGAAAGCGACAGAACCTACGATAATTGCTGGTTTAATTGCTGAGTTGAACTGAGATACGAGAATCAGCACGATCAATGCAATCGCGATCATAAAGGCTTTACCCAAGAAAGCAGCGGCTTTTTCCTGCTCTTCACTTTCTCCTGTAAAACGCAGTGCATAACCTTCAGGCATCGGATATTCTCCAAATTCCTCTTGTATCTGCGCATTGATGTTCGTGGCGTTGTATCCTTCGATCACGTTACTCCAAATGGTAATGGTTCTGTCTTGGTCTCTACGCTTAACAGCACCGTACGAACTAGTGAACGAGATATCTGCAACTGCTGAAATCGGCACTTGCTTGATCTTGCCAGTCGTCATATCGCGGAAGGTGATGCGCTGATTGAGCAACGAGCTCACATCATAGCGGTAGTTGTCTTGCAACTTCAGCATGATCGGATATTCATCCTCACCTTCTTTGTATTTGCTGATCTCCTTTCCGAAAAGTGCTGTTCTCAACGTTCCACCAATTTGAGCTGTGCTCAGTCCGAACATTCGAGCGCGTGCTCGGTCAACGTTCACCATGATCTCAGGCTTGCCTGTTTCGAGGTCGAGTTTAAGACCTTCAACACCTGGAATGTTTTTGGCAGCAATCTCAGCTTTGAGTTTTTCAGCAGTTGCAATAAGCGTTTCAAATTCCTCACCGCTCACCTCAATATTGATCGGTTTTCCAGCTGGAGGACCTTCACGATTCTTTTGAATGTTCATGATGATACCAGCACGTTTGTTAAGGTTTTCGCTCAGTGCTTTCATCACATCAGAGGTCGAAATGCCTTCTCGTTCTTCAAACTCCTTGAATGAAATGGTGATCTTGGCTTTGTTCGGAGTTTCGCCTGCTGGCGGTCCGTCCATAGGGTCGTTAGAACCAGACCCGATATTGGTTACAACCGAATTGACACACACACGATATGGATCGATGATTTCTTGAACTTCTGCTTCTACACCAAGAATGGTTTGATTCGTTTTTTCAATGTCCGTTCCTGGAGCAGCTTCCAAGAAAATGTTCACATATTTCGGGTCGTTTGCTGGGAAAAACTCAACATCCGGACTCATAACTCCTATCAATGCGATGGAAGCAAATAGGAGCACAATCGTGAAGACGAACAAAGCCATTGGTCTCCAGGCGCTCAGCGAGAAGCGCAAGGTTTTCAAATAGGCCTCTTCCAACCAAACGAGGAAACTGTTTTGGAACCACGTGGAAACAGGTCTCAAAATGTACGCGTTGATCACTGTAAGAACCGCCAAAGTGGCAAAGATCGTTCCCATGCTGAACATGTCTCCAACGTAAAATAGAACGCTCAAAATTGCCTCAACCGCTACCGTGATGATCAGCGATTTCAGATTGACACCTTTGTTTTCTTCACGCTTCATGAATAGCGCGGCTAAAACTGGGTTTACAACCAGACCAACGAAAAGGGAAGAACCAAGAACCACGATCAGCGTGATTGGAAGGAACTTCATGAACTCACCCATGATGCTGTCCCAGAATAGGAGAGGAGCAAAGGCTGCAAGCGTAGTTGCTGTTGATGAAATGATCGGAACAGCAATCTCTCCAACTCCATATTTGGCAGCGTCTGTTTTTGACATGCCTTCGGAGTAAAGTCTGTAGATGTTCTCGATGGTCACGATGCCGTTATCCACCAACATTCCTAAAGCAAGAATCAACGCAAAAAGTACCATCATATTGATGGTGATCCCCATGGATCCGAGGATCATGAAACTCATTAGCATGGAAAGTGGAATGGCAATTCCAACGAAAAGTGCATTTCGCAATCCGAGGAAGAAAAGCAATACGATTACTACTAGAATTACTCCAGAGTAGATGCTGTTCTCCAAGTTCAACAATTGTCCTCGAACCTGATTACTCTGGTCGTTTGTAATGGTGATCTTCAGATCAGAAGGAAAACGGTTGGCCTTTGCTTCTTCCAAAATGGCAAACACCTGATCGGTAGCGTTCAGCAGGTTTTCGCCCGATTTCTTCACGATATCCAACGACACAACTGGATTTCCGTCCAAACGAGCGTAGCTTTCACGCTCTTTATAGCCGTCTTCTACGGTAGCAATGTCGCGGAGGTAAATGATGTTTCCGAACTCAGCCTTCACAATGGTGTTGGCAATCTGGTCCATGTTGGTGTATTCGCCAGAAACACGGATTGTTCTGCGTGTTTGATCCATTAGGATGTCGCCACCAGAAACGCTCATGTTCTCATAACCGATGGCGCTTTCAATATCGTTGAAACTCACTTCAACGGCTTCCATCTTATTCACATCCACATTGATGTTGATCTCACGCTCCAAGGCACCACGCAGGTCAACAGAAGAAACTTCCGCAATCACTTCCATTTTATCTTGAAGTAATTCTGCGTAATCTTTCAGGTCATCCACGCTGTAATCTCCCGAAAGGTTGATGTTCATGACGGGCATTTCCGACATGTTCACATCCATCACCATCGGTTCCATATCGAGGTCGGTAGGGAGGTCGCTCTTGGCTTTATCCACGGCATCTTTCACATCAGAAAGCGCTTCTTCAACAGGAACATCTGTGTTGAATTCGACAATGATGATGGAGTTATCCTGCACCGAAGTGGAGGTCATCTCATTGATGCCTTTCAGCGGTTTGATCTCTTTCTCAATCTGACGCGTGATCAGATTTTCGATGTCAATTGGCGAGTTTCCCGGATAAACGGTTCGTACGTAGATCTGTGGCATTACCACCTCTGGAAATAATTCCTTTGGCATGGTGGAGTAGGCCAAGATGCCACCACACACGATCAGGAACGTGAGGATGAGGACACTGGTACTGTTTCTAAGTGAAAGAGACGACAGGCCGTACTCCTTCAACATTCCTTTTTTCTCTGTTGTTTCAGTGCTCATAAACGATGGTGTTTACAAATTGCTTTTAGCTTATCCTTCAATTCTTACAAGGTCGCCATTAGCTACCTCGTTGTATCCTTCAACAACTACACGGTCACCGCTCATAAGACCTTCCGTAACACGCGTCTTTCCGTCACTTGTGCGGCCAGTTTGAACGTATTTTTTCACGGCCTTGGTTTTTCCGTCTTCTTCAACGATCACGAAAAGGAAAGCACCTTTGGCATCTTTACCAATGCTAATGGCAGGAACAACCAATGCATCCTTCACCTCAAAATCCTTTATTCTTAGTGTGGCAACTCCATTCGGTTTCAGTGCTCCTGTCGAATTAGGAACGCGCACTTCTACGCTGAATGTTCTGTTAGATGGATTGATGATGTTGCTTACCTGACGGATGGTAGCGCTTGTAGTGATTCCGAATGAAGGGAAATCGACATCCACATGGGCGTTTTCCTTCACTGATTGCACGTAGTTCTCGGAAACATCTGCCTTTACCTTCATTTCGCTCATGTTCACCAATGTGAGCATTGGTAGGCCAGGAGCAGCCAATTCGCCTTCTTTCTGATAGATGCGGTCTACAACACCAGCAAATGGAGCTTTTACGGTGCTCATGGCCATTTGGGCTACGAGCGTTTCTCGTTTTTTCTGGGCACTTTCTAAGCGGTTTTTAGCTTCCAGGTATTGAATCTCAGAACCGATCTTCTGTTCCCACAAACGTGCTTGTCTGTCGAAGACTGTCTGTGCCAATTCAATCCCATTGTCAATTTCCTGCAAACTGGTCTGGAATACACTCACGTTCAGCGTGGCAAGCGTTGCTCCAGCAGTCACTCTGTCTCCTTCTTTTACAAGGATCTGCTTGATCTGTCCGCCTTGCTCTGGGCTGATGTTGGCCTGCTCTACAGCTTCCAAACTTCCATTTACTTCAAAGTGATGCTCAAATTCTTCTGGCGATACTTTTTTCACCTCAACCAGAATTCCCACCTCTTTTTTCTCTCCAAAAGTTGGGTCTTCAGCCAGAAGGTCTTGTTCCATCTTGTTCACTTCATTCTGAAGCTTTGCCAGCTCCACTTTCTTGGCTTCAAGCGCAGCTTTTTTCTCTTCGAGGGTTTTTTCTCCTCCGCAAGAGGCAAGTCCTAAAAGCACGGCAAGTATTAAAATGTTTGTTCTCATAGTGATGATGGCGTTTCTATCAGTTGTTTTCTAAAGCTTTGTATAGTTCAAGTTTGGCATCCATGGCCGAGAATAAGGTATTAATGTAATCGGCCTGAGCCTGCACCAGTTGATTCTCTACAGTTGTCAATTCCATGCTAGTGGCCATTCCTTCTTTATAACGGAAAAGGGTTTTTTCCTTGATTCGGGTGGCCAGGTCAATGTTCTTTTCGCTCGTTTCGAGTTGTTCTAAGGCAGATACAAAACCATCTCTAGCTGTAATTGCTTGCAGCGTGAGTGCTTGTTCCATGTCGGCCAATTTGTTCTTGATCTTCTGTTGTTCCAATTTGGCCTTGTTGATGCTGGAAAGACCACCAAGGTTGTCCCAGATAGGCACACTCAGTTTTACTCCCCAAAGCGTTTGCGGATACCATGATTTGCTTCCGTCAAAGAAGTCGAATTGGTTTCTGAATGCCTGATACTTGTAATCGAAGAATGCGTTCAGTTTTGGATAGTATTTGGCTTCTTCCAGTTTTACCAGATACCCGTGCATCACCACATCCTGCTTTATCAGATTGTAGGCAAGGTTTTCATCCAACTTCAGTTCTTGAGAAAGCAGCGATTCACTTGATTGCAATGTCCAAAGTGTTTCGAGGTCGTCCTTAAGTATGATCGGAGTCTTAACTGGCATACCCATCTGGTACTTAAGAAGATTGAGCGTTGCTTCGTGCTGACGTTTGGCCATTTGCTCGCGGTTTTTCAGCGTGTTCATCAGAAGGTCCAATTGCTCCACGTCCATTTCTTCTGCAAAACCTGCTTTATACAATTCCTTGGTTTCAGCCACTGTTTTTTCCGTGTTGGCGATATTCACTCCCAGAAGACGAACATTTTCTTTGGCTATTTGAGACGTGTAGTATGATTCGGCAATGATCGTCTCAATTTCGTTCTGGGTCATTTTGGCCATATCGCGGCTCATTTTCTGATAACCCTTGGCGCCTTTTACACCAATGATGTAATAGCCATCAAAAAGTTGAAGCCCAACCGTAAGACCTGCATCCATCGTATACTTCTGTCCGAACTGGGCAGCAATTGGAGGAGTTCCTGCAGGTGCACCGAAAGCTTCGGCCGGAATGATGCTGGTAGGCAGGTCAATGAAATTGGTGAAGTTGGCTGTACCGTTCACAATGGGCAGTCCTTTAGATGCTTGAATCCAAACATCCTTATCGGCCTGACTGATGTCAATTTCAGCGGTCTTCGCCTTCTGACTATTCTGTTGTGCAAAATGAATGGCTTCTCGCACGCCCAATTCCATTACGGTTCCATCCTCCTGAGCCCAGGAAAGGTTGTAGCTGAAAAGAAGGCAAACTGGTATGAGTAGATTTCTCATCAATTAGAAAATAGGATTCTGTGTGTCTAATGTTTTGAATTTGTCTTTCAGGTATTCAATGCCTTTTTCGCTGGCAATGCCACGAATGTGGTAGCGAATGGCTTCGAAATACACTTCTGTAGGACTGTATTTGGATGCAGGAAATAACTTTTGATCGAAGATGATGTCCATTCGACCGATGTAAATTCCTGTAACGATCGGAATGTTGATGTTATCGCGGTAAAGCCCTTGCTCAATGCCATCCTTGATGTTTCGAGCCACGCAACCTTGAATATCCTTCACTTTGTATTCTTGAAAGATCTTGAATGCTTTTGGGTAGTACTTCTCAAGGTCGTACAAGATAGAAGGATGCATTTGCTTCAAATGCTCGCTTACTCGTTGCGCGATCATGAACATTTCTTCAATGGCATTCTCGCTTTCTTCGTGTACGAGATTCAGCGCGCACACATCTTGATCTATGTAATACTGAATGGTTCTGCTCACCAATTCAGCTTTATCTGCAACTACCTGATAAAGCGTTTTTTTGGAAATGCCCATGTGCCGCGCCAGGTCGTCCATTGTCAGACTCTTCACACCATATTGGGTGAAAAGGGCAATGGCCTGATCGATGATATTTTGAGCTTTCTCTTCCAAATCGGCTGCAAATGTAACGCATTAAAAACCATGGAAACGAAATGAATGTTAAAAGTTTCCAAAGTTTTTGATATTGCAACATTATCGATGATCTATCGAATGGTTTGTGCTTGAAAGAGGTAATACTCCTTCAGTGGAACATCGTTAAACGGCCCGAATAATTAATGCGAGATCAGCAGGAAATGAAGAGTAAGATTACCCTTGAACTTCAAAAATGGTCAATCGTTCAGCCTGAGACGGAACCCAACGCCATGAACATTTTCAATGATAATCTTTGGGTCTTCTTTCAGGTACTTTCTCAGTTTTGAAATGAACACATCCAAACTTCTACCCGTAAAATAGTCGGTGTTGCCCCAAACGGTGCTAAGGATCAGGTCTCGTTTTACGGTTTCGTTGATGTTCTGGCAAAGCAATTTCAATACATCCGATTCCTTTTGCGTCAGTTGCCGTTCATCTCCTGAATGGGTAAGTGTATAATTGTTCGGATTGAAATTGAAGGCTCCGACCACAAATTCGTTCTTCACCGTACTCGTAACATCAGGATAACATCTACTTAGTACTGCTTTCAGTCGCAGCACAAATTCCTGATTGCTGAAGGGTTTGGTCACGTAATCATCTGCACCTGCCTTGAAGCCTTTAATACGGTCAGATTCCATTCCTCTGGCGGTCAGAAACACAATAGGTGCTTGTGGATTCTTCTGTTTCAATTCTTCGCCCAAGGTGTATCCATCCTTTTTGGGCAACATGATGTCGAGAATAGAGATATGCGGTTCGAATTCATGGAACATCTTGGCGCCCATTTCGCCATCCTTGGCCCATCTAACGGTGTATCCTTCCATTTCCAGAAGGTCATTGATCACAAAACCAAGGTTTGCATCATCCTCAACCAACAGAATTCTAAATGCTTGTGTTTTATTCATTTCAAATACGGTAGAAAGATTTTGAAGGTGCTTCCACTTGAGTCGCTGGTCACATCCACCGTTCCGTTGTGCGCCTGTACCAACGATTTTACGTAGTACAGTCCAAGGCCAAAGCCTTTCACGTTATGGATGTTTCCGGTTGGCACACGATAGAATTTTTCGAAAACCTGCTTTTTCTGAACGGTATCAATGCCAATTCCGTTGTCTTTTATGAAAATACTGATGCCATTCTTAGTGTCGGATGTGGAGATGAGGATGCGTGGTTCTACAAGACAATACTTGATGGCATTATCCAATAGGTTGCGGATGATATTGGTGAAGTGCAGTTCATCCACTTTCAGTTGTGGTTGTTGTGCCTTGAGGTCGAATTCGATGATCCCGTTTCGTTCGTCCATCTGGATCTGAACGCTGGCAGCCGCTTTTTCTATCAATTCGTGAATGTTGGATGAGACCAGATTCAGGTCAATTTCGTTCTTCTCAAATTGCGCCATTTCAAGCACTTTCTCCACTTGTAGTTTCAATCGATTGCTTTCCTCTGCAATCATTTGATAATAGCGGGCACGTTTTACCTTATCATCGTCCAGATTTCCAGCTTTCAGCATTTCTGCCGAAGCGCTTATGGTAGAAATAGGCGTTTTGAACTCGTGGGTCATATTATTGATGAAATCGTTTTTGATCTCGGACAATTTCTTCTGTTTTAGAATGACCCAAAGCGTGTATGCAAAGAAGACAATGACCACCAATAGAATACCCGAACTGAAGAGCCAAATGCTCATCTGACTGATGAGGTAACTGTCTTTCTCCGGAAAATAGATGGCGAAATAATGACTGTCGCGTTCCCATTTAGGAAGGTCGGGTGGTGCTGATGGTTCTGTGGGCTCTTCTGATAATGTGACCATGCCACCGTAAACCAAGCTGTCGGTAAAGCAATCGTAAATGCTGTATTCAAAATTGATGTCGATGTTCCTGCTTCGGAATGCATCGTCCAACAGACGTTCGAGCAGATACGGATGCAGGGTATCGTTGGTGCTAACGATGAAGTAATTGGAGGAAATTTGGCTTACGGGCGGCACATCGGAAGAATCCTTGTTAAGGATCATGATCTCCTTGGCCACCGACCGCAAGGCAATATTCACTCGATCGTTGAATTCGCGCTCTCGCAGATCGAATGCCTTGTTCATCCAGAAAAGCTGCGTGGCAAACAGTCCGATGATGGAAATGGTTGCTAGCGCGATTACGATTCTGATGGTCTGTCTTGTCATTGCATGCGAAGTTAGGGTAGTTCCACATTTCATCCTTGATGAAATGCGTTTTCTTATCCAAGCCAGAAGTTCAGATAACCAGCTCAGATAAATTTTGGCACGGCTGTTGGAAATGCCTAACCGAACGTTAAAAATCTACATCATGAAAAAGTCAATGTTAATGCTCGTATTAGGATTATGTGGTTCAGTTGCTTTTGCACAACAGGCAGATGCAGGCCAGCCAAACGGACAAGGTAAAATGATTGCCACCAAAGGAGGGAAGCAAGCTCACGAATTAGTTGTTTTTCGCGCTGTGGCAGAAACAACGAATGCTGCGGCCACGGAGAGCAACAAACCGATGATGAAGGCTGTGAGTAAGGACTCGAACTCGGCCGTTCAGCCTAAAACGAAAGAAAAATAGTGGCGAATGCCAAAACGAAAAAGGGACGGTTCATGTGAGCCGTCCCTTTTTTTGTTTGATACAATGCTGTTAATCGGTCAGCAGTACACTTACCGTATCTGGTTTGAAACGACCGGTAATGACACCGCTGCTGCTGGTTCCTTCCAATAGTGGCGGACTGTATCTTCTGTTCAATACAAGGCTAACGATGCCTGAATCCACCTGGCTGAGTTTCACCGAATCGAGCACAATAAGTATGGCGCCAATCGAATCGGTAGAGAAGATGCGTGCATCCGTATTGCCAACACCATCAACGGTAATGGCCATGCTTTCGTTGGTATCCAAAGCGGCCCCATCCCAAAAGAAATAGGAAGCCGTATCTCCGAAATGCAGGTCTGAGAGCACAGATGGGAATTGCACTTCGTGTATGTCGATGGAATTGGTGAAGGATTTTCCGTCCAGATCTACCCAACGGAATTCGGCCGAACTTTTCAGGCCATCAAACACATTCTGATAATAACCCTCATCAGCAATCCATTCCATCTCGGCACCATCTACCAATACGGTACTTGGGTCTGAAAGCATGAGTCGTGTGCCCGTAATGCTGTTGAATCGGAAGGTAGCCGTGGCGTAGGTTTTATCTACGCTGCCATCGTAATACAATTCAAAGTAGGTCCAGATCTTGTCTTGATCAATGTTCTTTGATACCTCTTTCTTACAAGCAGAAAATCCTGCGGCAAGAACTACGAAAAGAAATAGTGCTTTTTTCAATTTTATACTTCTATTTTCTGTAACCAACATGCTTTATGCTGGTTCAGCTATGGTTTTAAGGTGAATGCAAAGTTGTAATTTTTTACTTGGAAGCAGAACATCGAATCTCCTTACGCTTTAAAAGAGGTGGTCGGTAGCGGCACCATCTTTTGTATTCTACTATACAATCAGAGATAAATTAGTTCCCTGCCTTTTGATGCGGTTGATCGGAAATGCTACATTGAGCCACTTTTTAGGGATTCTCCAAACCAAATTTGACCAAATGAAACACATTTTACGATCAAGCACTTTGCTCGTTACCCTTGTCGCTGTTGCCAGTTCGGTAAACGCGCAGATTTCCTTTACCAATCGCACATCTGAACTAAGTGACCCGACACATTATAGTGGCGTGGCCGTTACCGTGAATGATGTGAACAATGATGGTCTTGATGACATCGTTATTTTGGATAACGCACGTGACCTGAAAATTGAATTCCAGAAGATGGATGGCGTTTGGGTCGGTCTTGATGCAGGCGTGGAAATGGACGCGGGAGATGCTTGGGGTATGGCCGTAGGCGATGCGACCAACAACGGACACAGCGATGTTTTCTCTGGTCTTTTTGGAGGATTGCCTGATTATGCCAAAGCCAATGCAAATGGAAGTGCTTATACCGTTTCTGAACTTCCAACCTACGGTTTGGCCACTCAGTGTGTGAACTTGGCCGATATGGATGCGGATGGTGACCTCGATTTCTTCTCTTGTGGAGACACTGGCCCAAGTGGTATTTGGGAAAATGACGGATCGGGAAACTTCAGCTATTCAGGAGACAATATCATCCCAATGACACCTTCCTATAATTGGAATGTGGGAAACGATGCTGGTTCAGGAAACTACGGCTCCACCTTTACGGATTATGACCTTGATGGTGACCTTGACCTTTACATCACACATTGCCGACAAGGGGTAAGTGGTAATTCAGACCCACGTAGAATTAACCAGATGTTCGTCAACGATGGCAATGGCAATTACGCAGAGGATTTTACGAATGTCAATCAATTGAGAATCGGTGCCCAATCTTGGTCAACCGACTTTCAGGATTTTGATAACGATGGCGATTTCGATGCATTCCTTACCAACCACGATGTGAATAACATGCTTTTGGAAAATATCAATGGCGTATTTACAGATATTTTCACTGGTAGTGGATTAGATATGTCGGTTGGAACGCCTATTCAAGGACTGATGCGCGATTTCAACAACGATATGTATGTGGATGTGCTTGTAACAGGTTCAGACAACTCAGAAACCTATGCCTTGTATCTGAACAATGGCGACAAGACCTTTACCAAGGTACCAGGCGCATTTGGCAGCTCTGGATTGTATAGCCCAGCCATTGGCGATCTGAATCACGATGGATTCCTAGATGTATACGGAAGCTATGCAACGCTTTATACCAATCCTTCTTCTACACCCGATGCCGTTTGGATCAATGATGGAAACGACAACAACTGGTTGGCAGTAGACCTACAGGGAACGATTTCTAACAGTAGCGCTGTAGGTTCTGTGGTTAGAATGTACGGACCATGGGGCGTGCAGGTAAGAGAAGTTCGGTCTGGCGAAAGCTATGGAATCTGCAACTCACTCATCTCTTATTTCGGTCTAGCAGAGAACACGGAGATCGATAGCGTGGTGGTCGATTGGCCATCTTCTGGCATCCACCAAGTGGTAGTAAATCCAGCTCCTAATCAGTATCTCACCATTATCGAAAACCAGTGCGTGGCACCACAGGCCTTCATTACCTCCAATGGTCCTACCGTGCTATGCCAAGGCCAAAGCCTTGACCTGATGGCAACTGCTGGAAATGGCTACACTTACGAATGGTCTACAGGCGCTCAGACCTCACAGATTTCCATCACTACCACTGGTACGTACATGGTACGTATAACCGATACGAATGGCGGAGCGGGTTGTTCTGCGGTATCAGCCGCGCTGCAAGTAGAAGTGGCACCAGACGAGACGCCTTCTGTAAGTGTGCTTGGCGACCTTACTTTTTGCGAAGGAGGAAGTGTAACGCTCGTATCGTCTGATGCAGCCGCCTATTCATGGTCAAACAATTTGGGTTCTACCCAAAGTGTGGAGGTAACACAGGATGGTAGCTATGCGGTGACCATCACGGGTGCTTGCGATGATTTCACTTCGCAGACAATCACCGTAGATGTGCTTGAAGCACCAGCACCAACAGCCACCGATGTTCAAATTCCAACTGCTGGTACTGTTGATCTGACAGCAACAGGACTTGGTACTGATATCAATTGGTACGATCAGGCGCAGGGCGGTGTAGCCATTGGCACAGGAACCACGTTCACCACACCAACGGTGAGCAGCAGTCCAACATCCTTTTGGGTAGAAGAGGTGCATACTTACGGAGGACTTATCTCTTATGGTGCTAAAACAGACAACACGATTGCTGGCGGACAATATCATACATCAACCGGATTCTATCTGCTGTTTGATGTACTGGAGGATATGACCCTAAAATCGGTGAAAGTATATGCTCAAGGAGCTGGTAACAGAACGGTTTTCATAGAAGACAGCAACGGAAATACTGTTCAGTCTGAAGTAATTAATATTCCTGATGGCGAATCGCGTATCAATTTCACCGATTGGACATTGACTCCGGGTGCTGGTTACCGTTTCCGTGTGCTAGAAGCCAACCACGGTCTTTGGAGAGATAATAGCGGTGCGCAGGTCAGTTTCCCATATAACATCGGAGGACTTGTAAGCGTTACCGGAGCAAACACACAGACTCCAACCTTTTACTACTATTACTACGATTGGGAAGTGGAAGCTGCTTCTTTTCAATGTGTGAGCAGCAGAACAGAGGTAGTGGTTACCATTGGTACCGTTGGAGTGGAAGAAGGAGAATTGGCAGAGGTAGAGCTCTATCCGAATCCAGCATCGAACTATGTAACCGTTAAAGTTCCTGTAGAGATAAAAGGAACCGTCAGCCTTACATTGATGGATGTTGCCGGTAATGTTGTCAGAAACCAAAGCATCGGTTCTGGAACAAGCAATGTTGATCTATCCACTATTTCAAGTGGGGTATATCTGCTTCAATTGAATAGCAACCAAGGTATCTTCTTTCGCAGATTGATTGTTGATTGATGCATAGGTTATCATATCAAAAAGCCCCGTTCCACAAGTGAAACGGGGCTTTTTGATTTAAGGATAGGTCGGAGGAGAGAGGTTAAAGGTTAGAGCTTAGAGACAAGAGACAAGAGATAGGAGACAAGAGATAGGAGATAGGAGACAAGAGATAGGAGATAGGAGACAAGAGATAGGAGATAGGAGACAAGAGATAGGAGATAGGAGACAAGAGATAGGAGATAGGAGACAAGAGATAGGAGATAGG